>CAZRKD010000194.1:0-3386 GCA_964600515.1 uncultured bacterium | reverse complement strand
GATTTGCCCCTCGATACTATTGACCGAGAAGTTGAAACAGTAAGACAAGAATTGTATGAGCGGGCAAAGAAAAATTAAAGTCATTTTTGATACCAACATTTGGATCAGTTTTTTAATTGGAAAAAGACTTCATTCGATAAAAACATTTATTACTAATCAAACACTGGAGATTGTCTTATCAAATCAACTGATATCGGAGATAATATTAGTAACCCAAAGAGAAAAACTAAAAAAATATTTTCCAAAAGATAAGGTTGATGAACTGATTGCGTTCTTGAATGCAATTGGAGATTTCTATTATCTCAAGAAAATTAAAAATACTTTGTGTAGAGATCCCAAAGATAATTTTCTTCTCGATCTTGTTGAGGAATCTAATGCTGATTATCTTGTAACTGGGGACATTGATTTACTCGAGCTCAAAAGTTTTAGGACAGCTAAAATTATTAAGCCACAAGCATTTGAGAAGGAAGTAATATAAAATTGAAATGCCATTTTCTAAAACCATTATTGTAGAATCATCATTCAATAAACAAAGAATTGATTCTTTTCTTGCCTCAAAGCTCGAAACTTCACGAAATCAAATCCAAGAGCTTATTTCAAATCAGCACATATTTGTTAATAATAATCAGATAAAAGCAAATTATAAACTTCGGATTGGAGACACAATAAGAATTGTCATTCCAGATCCAAGAAAACTCGAAGCAGAGCCGGAAGATATCCCTCTTGTTATTATTTATGAAGACAAAGATATTGTTGTCGTTAATAAAGAAGCCGGTATGGTCGTTCACCCAGCAGCCGGAAATTACAAGGGAACGCTCGTCAATGCACTTCTCTTTCATATTAAAGATTTATCGAGTATTGGAGGAGTGATTCGCCCAGGAATTGTTCATAGACTTGATAAAGATACGTCTGGCGTTCTTGTTGTAGCAAAAAACGATCATGCCCATGAAGATCTTTCACGGCAATTTAAAAACCGCGAAGTGCATAAAGAATACCTCGCACTTTCCTATGGCAATCCAAAAGAAAATCAGGGAACGATCGATACAAAGATTGGGCGTTCTGCAACTCATCGCAAACGTATGTCTGTTCAAACAATACAAGGAAGAAGTGCCTTTACCGAGTGGAAAATCATTGCTCGTCATAATAATTTTTTACTCGTACGTGTAATTCCCGGAACTGGGCGAACACATCAAATTAGAGTCCATCTTGCCTATAAAAATATTCCTATTATTGGAGATATAACGTATGGGCAGTCTGCATATATCGAAATGAAAAAAAAGCACGCGCAGATTTTTTCATCTATCTCTCGAACGCTTCTTCATGCTCAAATACTTGGCTTTAAACATCCACGCACTCATGAATACTCTTCTTTCACTGCAGATCTGCCTTTGGATTTTAAAGAAGCACTTAAAGTGTTTGAGTTATCTTTGCCCTTTACAAATTCAACGAATTTGGATAGAGATTAAGGCATGGAGGGCATTATGAATAATTCAAAACAAGACTTAAAAGATACATTCAATAAACTCAAGGAAACGGTTACAATTCAAGTTGAAAAAGCAATAAAAAACATGCATCTGCCATCTAAAGAAGAGGTCCAAAAAAAGTTAAAAGATTTAGGGAAGGATTACGAGAGTGAATTATTGAACCTCAAAAAAAAGTATGAAAAAGATCTTCTTTCATTACGAACTCTTATAGAAGATGTGGTCTCAAAATCAGTTGATACGATGATGAAATACCGACCGACAAAAACAACAACCAAACGAAATTCTCCGAAGAAAACACAGAAGATAACCTCGCGTGAACCTTAATCATCAATCTATTACCGCATATCTCGTTGGAACATTTCTTTCTAAAAATGGAAAAGAAAGTATAGATGAGCATCTTGAAGAATTATCTCGCCTTGCTGAAACGCTTGCAATAACAACAAAAGGGACACGCATAATAAAATTAGAGAGCATTAATCCAAGTACATTTATCGGCAAGGGCAATATCGATTTTATTCGGCAAGAATTAAGTAATAATAATATTGATTATGTACTATTTGATGATGATCTAACGCCCACTCAAGGCAAAAATCTCGAAAAGATTTTTGAACGACGAGTGATTGATCGCAGTGAAATTATTCTTGAGATATTTCGAGAACACGCCCGCAGTCGCGTTGCAAAGACCCAAGTTGAAATTGCGAGGCTTGAGTTTCTGTTGCCTCGTTTAAAAAGACTCTGGACCCATCTTGAACGTCAACGAGGAGGAATTGCAGCACTTCGAGGTGGCGTTGGCGAAAAGCAAATTGAAATCGATCGAAGAATTGTCAAAGATAAGATTTCACTATTAAAAAAAGAGCTGCAATCAATTGATGCTGGCAGGCAGATTCAACGACAAAAGCGCCTTGCACTTCATAAAGTTGCCATTGTTGGGTATACCAATTCGGGAAAATCGACATTACTTAAAGCTTTAACCGGTGCTGACACGCTTATTGAGGATAAGCTTTTTGCAACACTCGATTCAAAGGCTCGAGTGCTTGTGTATCCGAATAAACCAAAAATTATTATTACGGATACGGTTGGATTCATTCGAAAACTTCCACATCAACTAATTGCAGCATTTAAAAGTACGCTCGATGAAGTTGTCACCGCAGATGTCATTATTGAAGTAATTGATGTCAGTAACCCCGCCTATGAAGAACATATGCAAGTTACGAGTGAAGTACTCAAAGAATTACATGCACATGAAAAACCTCTTATTTATGCCTTTAATAAAATAGATGCCCTCGACAATTCACTTCTTCTCCATTCACTCAATCGCTCGTATCCTCATTCAATTGCCATTGCTGCTGCTAAAAATATCGGAATTTCTGAACTAAAAAACCTTATTTATGAAACCCTCGACCGAAATTTAATCTATCATGAAATGTGTATCCCCTATAACAAATTCAATCTTGTTTCTTTTATTAAAACAAATGCGCATGTACTTTCAGAAAAATACGAAGAGCGTGGAATTGAAATAAAATTAAAAGGAACTCTCGAAATCATAAATCGATTAAAAGCTCAAGAAGAATCCCGTTGAAGCTTCTTGTGCATCCGGAGGAATAATGATAACTTCGGCTTCGCGGTTCATAGATTTGTACCAAAAATATCCCCCAACTCCAAGTCCCGCAAGAAGTAAGATAATGAGCGTTGCGGCAATCGTCTTTTTCTTTGCAAAATCAGCCTCGTCTTCTTCGGCCTGTATTCCATCAGCACGGGCTTGGGGTTTGGGGAATTTTTTAAATAAGTCTTCTTCTGATTCTACGCCTTCAGAAAATCGATCACGAATAGAATCATCTTTTTGTGCAATCACGGGTTCTTTGATCACGTCACCGGTGTCGGGGTCTACCACGCCTTCGTGCC
>CAZRKD010000193.1:0-3410 GCA_964600515.1 uncultured bacterium | reverse complement strand
TGCAATATATTTAGTATGGCGATGTTCTTTATCATAGAGATTTTTTAAAAAAGTTCTCCATTGTGATAGATGATGAACTTCATCAAACAAATAAAGAGCTGGACTTGGTCTACCTTCAAAGAACTCAAAATCTTTTTTGAGCTCTATTTTTGCTTTGGTTGAATCGAGAATATACGTTTTCGCTTTTGGATAGAGCTTTGAAATTCAGTGGCTTTTCCCAACTTGCCGTGGTCCTGATACAATACACATTTTATTTCCACTTAAAATCTTCTCTATCCAATGACCGATAAATCGATTAATCATATATACATTTTACCGTTAAATTGTATATATATCAATATATTTTTAAGCAGAAGAAAATCATATGTCATCATGAATTGGTCCCCACCTCATATGGATGACAGCAGATCAAGTAAAAAGAAGTTTGAGTAAAGAGCGTACAATTAAACCTCATATTCGCAAGCTGGATATCGCACTAAGATTAATTCGGACAGTCTATCCACTATCTTTTGTCAAAGGCCTTACCTTTAAGGTGGGGTCGTGGGCTTATCTGTCCTTCGAACTTATGTACTCAACATCTTTTTTCTAACGCACGTTCTCCTCATGACTGTTCCTTATTAATTACTATTACTCACCAATCGCAATGATTCCCCTATAAATCCAATCATCTCTCGCGCACAGTCTACCTTTATTTTATTCATGGGCTTATGGTTATGTAACAATCGATGCTTGGTTATTCCGTATGGTGGTAATAAGTTGAGACCCCAACAGACCGGAAGATTCGCTTGTATAAACACATCATGCTTGTTATAATTAAAATATGTATCTAATGGATAAAGATATTTCTCTATTTCATGCGAAAATTAAAAAAATTCAAGGGATGAGCCTTGTCTATATTTTTGGATCAGCTGTAAAAAATTCGCAACTTGTGCCTCATGATATTGATGTTGCAGTCTTACATGATAGCGATATAAGCATGAAAGAAAAAAAACTCTTGAAAGAACAAGTCACCGATATAGTAGAAAAGATCTTTAAGCTCGAAGGTAATGTTATCTTTGTCAATGAAGCATCGCCTCTTCTGAAATGCCAGGTAATAAAACATGGTACGCTTATTTTTGAACGCCATCAAGGAATCGATAGTAGTTTCAGATTTAGAGCCTTGACCGAATACTTTGAGTATAAAGAACTTCAGGACTTTTTTTATAAAAGACAGGTTAAAGCAAAATATTATGGTAGATAGAGACTTAATTCGAAAAAAACTATTGCTTCTCGAATCGAAAAGAGAAGAGCTCAAGGGCTTTCCCAAAAAGAATTTTGAGAATTTTAAAAAAGATCTTCTTTTACAAAAGGCCGTTGAAAAAATGTTAGAAGAGCTCATTCAGATATCTATAGATATTGGGAAACATATCGTCTCAGATGAACATTTAGGGGTGCCTGATTCGAATAGAGGTCTGATGGATATTCTTAAAGAACAAAAAGTAATTACTCCTTCTACGCAAACAGTAATGAAGAAAATGATTGGATTTAGAAATATTTTAGTCCATGGCTATGAGAAAGTTGATGTAGCAACAGTCTACATTAGTTATGCAAAAAAGCTTAAAGATTTTGATTTCTTTCTGAAAGATATAACAAAGTATATTGAAACGAAGTAACGGGTACTTTCTGACGAAAAGCTGACAGTCATATTATTTATAATCTTAAGAAGATATCTTATGCCAAACATAATTAAACATACGTTAACGGATGAGAATAAAAAAATTATTTCTCAGGCACTTTGGGATATGAATCTTACACCGGAAGAGTTTTTGGATATTATCGAAGGTAAGAGCACAAAGAAATGGCCTGAACGAGGATTTTGTGTAGCACGCCTGCTTGAGAGTGTTAACTGGTTTGATATTGTAAAGATTATTGAGCCAAAAAAAATATGTATACTTTGGAAGGACGCAAAAAAATACGTGAGGTCTCAATCAATACAGAAGGGAATGGATTTTGCCTGCAGAATATTACACTAACATACTCTATCCCTTACAAGATAAGGCTATCCCGGTGTTCAAAGATTCTCCATTTTATCTCACTGGAGGAACAGCTCTTTCGAGAGGTTATTATCAACATAGATATTCCGATGATCTTGATTATTTCGTAAATGACCATGCTGATTTTGAAAGGATTTGTGAGAGGCAAATTGAAAAGCTCAAAAAGATATTTTCTGATATTAAAATCGTATTAAAAGATAAAAATTTTTGTAGAGTTTTTGTCGGTGATGAAAAATTGAAGATAGAAATGATTAACGATGTTCCATCACATAGTGGCACATTAGTTGAACATCCTGTACTTGGGCTCATAGATTCAAAGGAAAATATTATTGCAAATAAATTGACCGCAGTAGTCGATAGATCTGTTCCAAAGGATATAGTAGATATATATCTTCTTTTAAAAGACGGGTTAAACCTAAAAAAAGCATTGGTAAATGCTGAAAGTAAAGCCGCGGGTATTGGACCTCTCCTCATTGCTCAAGTATTTGCTGAATTTCCATATGAAATTATTGATACTGAAATTAAATGGATTACACCCATTTCACATCAAATGATAAAACAATTCATGAGTGCTATTTCATTAGCTATTGTTGAAGGTACATTAGAATAAACTTTATCTCTTATAAGCAAAAATAACTAATCGAGTTGGCTGATTTTCTCCACCAAAAGATTCTATTGAATTGTTTTGCCGTATTGAAAGTTGAGAAATTGGCCCGCCGTCTAAATTAATTGCATGCTTATAACCTGATGTCTTAAGCATCGTTGCCCACACTTCCATTGTTACTGTATTTTTCGAAACTGCAAAACATACATCATGAGTATCACGCGTTCCAATTGCTGAACGAAAACTATCTTTTTTTGCATATCGTTTTTCTTGCGCATCAGAATCAACTTTACCATCGATGAGAAGTACGGGATGGGTTCCAATTACAAGCCAATAATCAGCATAATTTTCATTAAATGATTTTTGAACAAGAACTTCTGTTCCTGATTTATTGATAGTAAAATAACCACTGACTCTTCCCTTCTTATTTCCCAAGTGATGATCATCAGCTAAGAATACAATGCCCATGGGCTCTTGATTCTCGTCGTAATAAACACCATTTATTGCTGCTGCTACTTGAGTATTTTTTTTAAGAAAATCAGCCGGCAGAATATTTTCTCGAGCAACACCAATAGTAGTATCTTGAGTAATGGCAAAACAATACTCAAAAAGTTCCCGTTTTGATTCTTGAGGAAAAGCTGTTTGAATTAAAGGCCACATAATCATAATCAATAATAGAGGATATATTTTCATACGTATCCTTTCTCAAAAATTTTGACGGTAGTCAAGAAAGTTACCGGCAAGACCTTTGTATCTAATAAAAATTATCAGAA
>CAZRKD010000192.1:0-3424 GCA_964600515.1 uncultured bacterium | reverse complement strand
TAGGTTGTTTCTGTGGAATCTGAAGTAGCTACTATCTTTCCATAATCATAGCGAATGGATCAAATTTTCCATAATAATAAACCCCACCTAAAATTAAGCTATCAAAAACATTGAGTTCAGATTGTGTTACATATGATTTATCACTATTATCATCTCCAAAATTATGAATAAGAAAAATAAGATAAATACCCAATTGCACCTAATGCCAAAAAGGGACCAAAGGGAATTGCTTGTTTTAAATTTGATCGATTAATGATCATGACTAAAATGCCTGCGATAAGGCCTGAAATAGAAGCGATAAGCATAATGGGAAGTAAGGCTTTATAACCCAAAAAAGCGCCGAGCATAGAAAAGAGCTTTACATCGCCACCGCCCATGCCTTCGCGTTTGGTAATTTTTTCATAGATTGTTGAGATAAGAAATAAAATGCCAAAGCCAACGAAAGCTCCGAGGAGTGAATCTTTAATGGAAATAGTTTTGAGCGCGAGTGAGAAAATAAGGCCAAAAACAATTCCCCCTAACGAAAGAATATCGGGAATAATGCGTAATCGTAGATCGATAAACGAAATGACAATTAAAAGCGAAATCAAAAAATAATAAACCCAAAAGAATTTGGTAAAACCAAAATAATGATAGGTGAGAATAATAAATATTCCCGAGAGAAGTTCTACGATTGGATATTGAGCTGAGATTCTTTTTTTACAGAATCTACATTTTCCGAAAAGAATCAGATAACTAATTAATGGAATATTATCGTACCATGCAATATTTTTTTTGCAGTTTCTGCAATGCGATTTTGGAAATACAATTGATTTTCCTTCGGGAATTCGAAAGATACAGACATTTAAAAAACTTCCCCAAACAAGGCCAAAGAAAAATAAGAATAATTCTATAAAGTACATATATTGATGATCAGATTTTTAGTTGGCGAAATCAAGAAATTACCTTTGACTCTCACGACGCTTCTTTCTAGAATTCCCTCTCATTATGGAAATGGTCGAAATAACAAAAAACGGCATAAAGATTCAATCGGTCTCTGAAATTACGACAAAAATTAAAAATCTTATTGAATCGAATTTTAATCATATCTATCTCTTCGGAGAAATATCGAATTTTAAAGTCGCAACTTCGGGGCATGCATATTTTGTATTAAAAGATGCAGAAGCAACGATTGATGCGGTAATTTTCAAAGATGCATTACGAAAGCTTTCCATACACCCTGAAGATGGACTGCAGGTAAATGCCCTTGGACGCATTTCAGTTTATAAGCCGCGAGGAAGTTATCAAATTATTGTTGAATCAATGGAACCTCGTGGTATTGGTTCGCTCTTTGCCGAGTTTGCGAAGCTTAAAGAAAAGCTTGCTAAAGAAGGGCTCTTTGATGAAGTGTATAAAAAACCAATCCCGTATATTCCCCGTAAAATCGCTATAGTTACATCTCCTACCGGAGCTGCAATTCGCGATATACTTCGCGTGATCTATTCGCGGTTTACTCCAGAAGTAATTATTTTTCCCGTGAAAGTTCAAGGATCGGAAGCAAAAGATGAAATTGCCAAAGCAATTGTTTGTGCGAATCAAAGAAATGATATTGATGTTATAATTGTAGGCCGAGGGGGAGGGAGCTTAGAAGATCTCTGGCCATTTAATGAAGAAATCGTTGCACGTGCGATATCTGCGTCGGAAATCCCCATTATCAGTGCTGTTGGCCATGAAATTGATTTTACGATTGCGGATTTTGTTGCCGATCTTCGCGCTCCAACGCCATCAGTTGCGGGAGAATTAGTTGTGCCTAAAAAAGAAGATTTACGTATTTTGTTGCAAACTATATGTACGAGGCTTTCGAATAAAATATTGTTGAGTGTAAAACAAAGGAGAGAAATATTATTGCATATTAATAAACGTCTTATTTCTCCTAAAAAAAGATTAGAAGATATGCGATTAAAAGTTGATGACATGTCGAATAAGCTCAGCTTTCTTACGAAAGGCATGCTCGAACGAAAAAAAATGATTTTGAAAGTTCAGAGTGAAAATTTACGTAATCTCAACCCGCTTGCAATTCTTGATCGCGGATATTCAATTGTACAAAATCGTGATGGAAAGATTATTAAATCTTCAGAAAATATTATTATTGGAGATTCCATTCAAGTAACTTTACATAAGGGAGGCATTGGTTGTGAAGTTAAAACAAAGAATTAAATTATTTTTTCTCATTATCTTTCTTTTTTCATTACCTCTTGTTGCTGCAGAAGTTTCACTTTCTATTAGTCCTGAAATAATTTATCCGGGTCGACTGGTAACCGTCATGCTTTCGATGAATTATGATATTAAAGAAATAAGAGGAGATGTCGAAGGACATAAGCTCTATTTCAATAAACTCGAAAATACAAACCGCTACAGTGCGCTCTGGCCTGTCGATTTACAGGAACATCTTGGTAAACGATCGGCGCATATTACCACAATACTTAAAGATGGACGTGCTTTGCATTACTCGGCTGATTTTGATGTGGTGGCTAAAGAATATGGACGACGCGATTTAAATTTTGAAAAAGAATACGATCAAAAAACCCTTGATCGCATCAATGCTGAAAAAGATAAAATTAATGCAATACTTGAAAAAAAATCTGATAAACAATTATGGAAAAGTGCATTTATTAAACCAGTTGAAGGTCCACTTTCGGGAGAATTCGGTCGAAAAACATTTATTAAAGGAGAAGAGAGAAGTCCTCATGCAGCTATAGATATTGCGGCTACAGTAGGCACACAAATAAAGGCAACAAATGATGGCATTGTCGCATTTACACATCAAGATCTTTATTTCGAGGGAAAATTAATTCTTATCGATCATGGCCAAGGGCTTTACTCTATCTATGTGCATCTCAATAAAATCTCGGTTACAAAGGGGCACTATGTAAAAAAAGGAGATATTATTGGAGAAGTTGGCCAGACGGGAAGGGCGGCTGGGCCACATTTACATTTTGGCATGAAGTTATTTAATAAACGAATTGACCCTGAGGATGTATTTAATCTCATTACCTATGAAGTCCCCAACGTATAAATCACCCGCGAAAATAAATCTCAGGCTTGATATTATTGGAAAGCGTGCCGATGGATTTCATGAGCTTCGCATGATTATGGTTCCGATCACGCTCTTTGATGAAATTACATTTACGTTAACTCATTCAAAAAAAATAGACATTGATTCAGATAAAAAAGATCTTATTAATGAGGATAATCTTATTTTTAAGGCAATTAAGCTATTCCAAAAAAAATATAGTAAAATAAGAATAAGATAAAATAAAATGGAAACGCAAATCAGAACCAAGACAAGAAACACTGTATTAATGGAAATAAATGGGTTGAAAACAACTGATGCACTTGGCAATATAATTACAGGAGGTAACTGCAATAATGTGCTTAGATATTA
>CAZRKD010000191.1:0-3471 GCA_964600515.1 uncultured bacterium | reverse complement strand
ACACTGCAATTGCAGCAATATCGAGACTCACTGACTTAGGCGTCGAGCCATTTTTAATTGCTTCGTCGCTTTTAGTCGTTATGTCACAACGACTCGTACGAAAAATCTGTGAATCATGTCGCACCGAAAAACAGCCATCCCCTGAAGAATTAAGATTTTTAGGTGTTGAAACAATTAGTGCCTCTCACGGCACTGGTTGCGCAGCATGTAAAATGACTGGATACAAAGGCCGCATGGGAATATTTGAGGTCATTACGTTTACGGATATTCTCAAAGAAATGATTATTAATAAAAAATCAGAAAATGAGATCATGCAGGTGATTTTGAAAGAAGGTCATAAAACAATGATTCATGATGCGATCGATAAGGTTAATCAAGGAATAACAACTATATCTGAAGTAATGAGGGTAACGATAACGTAGATCTTATTTATGGAAACTTATACTTACAAAGCTCGCGACGAAAAAGGGAATCTCATCCTTGGTGAGATGCTTGTTGAAACCAAGAGCCAGCTCTATGGAAAACTATCAGAAAAACATCTCTTTCCTATTGCGGTTAACGAAAAGCAAAAAAATGCGGGGCTTGATGTTCTTCGAATGTTTTTTGGAAAGCCATCTGCAAAAGATATCATTTCTTTTACTCGCCAATTTTATTCTCTCTTTCGAGCCGGCGTAAATTTAAATAAAATTTTTTCAATACTTGCAAAACAAACGCCCAATCAAATTATGAAAGAAACAATTGAAGCACTTCAATTAGATATTCAAAAAGGAACAAGCCTTGAAGCTGCTTTTAGTAAGCATCCCAAAATATTCAATCGAATCTATACCAGTATGCTTGCCATTGGAGAACAAGGAGGAATTCTTGATAAAACGCTCAAAGATCTGATTGCTATGTTTGAAAAAGATCATAAAATTTCCAAAAAAGTAAAATCAGCAACACTCTATCCAAAAATAGTTCTTGGCGTTGTCGCGGCTGTTATGGTTCTTGCACTTACCTATATAATTCCCATATTTAAAGATTTTTATGCAGGCTATGGAAAAAGCCTCCCTTTACCAACTCTCATATTAATTGCCATGAGTAATTTTGTCCGCTCCTATTGGTACATTTTTATCGGTGTATGTGTGGGAACAATCTTTCTTATTAAACGTTTCATAGCAACTCAAAAGGGACGCTTACTCTTTGATAAACTCCGATTCAAAATCCCTGTTTTTGGAAATCTTGAACTCTTGGTCGGTAATGCACGGTTTGGCCACCTTATGAGTTCTCTCTACAAAAGCGGACTTCCGATGCTCAAAACTCTCGACATTATTGCAGGTTCAATTGGCAATACCGCATTCGAAAACTCGATTAAAGCCATAGAAAAAAAGATCCAGACCGGTAGCTCAATCGCCCATGCAATGGAAGAAGAGCCATACTTTACATCGATTATGATTGAAGGTGTGACGGTCGGCGAAGAAACCGGTAACCTCGATGAAATGCTCGAAAACGTGGCGAATTTCTATGACGAAGAAGTTGATTACATCTTAGAAAATTTAACGACGCTTCTTGAGCCTTTCTTACTCGTAACGATCTTCGGGATTATTGGTTTACTTGCGCTGGCAATATACTTACCGATTATAAATCTTGCGAGAACCGTGTTACCTGGAGGATAAGCTTATTTTGTCATCTCCGCAAAGGCGGTGATAGAGTAACGCATAGATTCTATTGATTCCATTTGACAAGGCTTAAAAATAATAGTAAATTAGCCTATAATGATAATTTTCATAATTATAGGCTAATTTATAATTATTTTTAAGCCTATAAATGAGATTATAAGTAACAAAGGCTAAATGTATGCAAGAACAATTTATTGGAAGAAGTAAAGAGATTCGTGAGTTGAGAGAACTTATTGAACGTGGAGTTCCTTCAATATGTGTAATTTACGGACGACGACGTATTGGAAAGAGCGAATTAATCAAACATGTGTATCAAGATTGCAAGGTGCTTATATTTGAAGGCTTAGAAAATAAACCAAAAAAAGAACAGATTGAGCATTTTATTTTTCAGCTCAATTATCAGTTGAAAATCGGACCAGAGAAAACTTGTACTTCTTGGAAGAGCGCGTTTCTTCTCCTTTATGAAGCAATAAAAAACAATCCCTATCATATTGTATTCGATGAATTTCAATGGATGGCTAATTATAAAAGCGATATTGTATCGGAGCTAAAATTTGTGTGGGAGCAACATTTTTCAAAATTGAAGGGAGTTACCTTAGTCCTCTGTGGTTCCATTGCTTCGTACATGATTGATCGAGTTATTAAATCAAGCGCTTTGTATGGCAGAACTGAATTACAAATTCATGTGAAAGCATTTACCATCAATGAAACAGGCCAGATGCTTCCAGGAAAAAGTGTAAGAGAAATTATAGAAGCGCACCTATTTACAGGAGGAATACCTAAATATCTTTCATTGCTTCGTGATAAGCCATCAATACGAATTGGCATTGAGGAACTGGCATTTAAAACATCCGGGTATTTATTTGCTGAGTATGAGAGGATTTTTCTTTCACACTTTGGTAAAAATAAAGATTATGAAAAAATTATTACCTTACTTGCTCATCATCCCTATGGACTCTTTCGTTATGAAATAGCACAGAAAGTTAATTTCACTCTCGGTGGCGTATTATCTAAACATCTTAAAAACCTTAAGGCTGCAGGTTTTATAAGCATAGAAACGCCCTTTGATAAGCCATCACATTCGCGTTTAATTAAATATTTTCTCTCCGATGCATATTTACGTTTTTATTTCATTTTTATTTTTCCTAATATAAAAAAGATAACAACCGGTGTACCGAAGGATATCTTTTCAAAGATTACGCAAACGGGAGCTTTTTATGCATGGATGGGAAAATCATTTGAATATTTTTGTATCCAACACGCCCATATCATTGCACAAAAATTAGGGTTTTCTGGAATCGACTTTTCGTGCGGGCCTTATTTTAAGCCGCGAAAATTGGATACAAAGGGAATTCAAATCGATCTTCTCTTTGATCGAGCCGATCATGTACTCACGCTTTGTGAAATGAAGTATACAAATAAACCGATAGGCATGGGAATAGTTGGTGAAGTTGAAAGAAGATGTGAAATTTTACAAAAAAACTTCCCTCAAAAAACTATACAAAAAATACTCATAACGGAGAGTCAATCAACGAAAGAACTACAGTCATCAGGCTATTTTTATAAAATACTCACTACTTCTGATTTTTTAGATAACGACTGACATTACCCCTTATTTTAAAAATATCTAAGTATTCAACTTCACTAAAATATTCTATCTTATTAATATTAAAGGAAATAATAGTTCAAAAAGATTCGATGCAAAAGCATTGCATTATTCTTTTAACTACGTATTTCGATATCTTCCTTCTCTTAACAATTTATCAAGACTATCATGCCAATTTCTGATGGTCTAGAGCCCAATAATTTACAAAAC
>CAZRKD010000190.1:0-3476 GCA_964600515.1 uncultured bacterium | reverse complement strand
CCTTTTTTTTGTTTAAGCCATTTGGTAAATTCTTCAAAATTTCGTGTCGCATCTACCTCGAATCGTAAATCAGGTTCTTCTTCAAAGTTAATCTTTATTACATTGGGTTGGTTTTCTAAAATACTTTTCACGAGGTACGTTTTTCCGACCTGGCGCGGCCCTTCAACTAACAAAACCTTCGATTCTTTGTGAGAATCCGTCAGAAATTCCCGAAATGCATAATTAATATTCCTTTTCATAATCAATAAGTTACATGATTAATCTATTTTTGTCAAATGAATTTGATAAAAATAGCTCTATTTATAGAATTTGTTCTAAATAAAAGATTAGCGTATTGAATAAAATAATATTGACAAATAGCTTAATATATAATATGAATTTATTTGTAATATTAAATAAATTTTTACATGAAAGGAGTTTCGTATAATGAATAAAATTATTTTTGTACTCATCAGCGTCATTTGTTTTTTAACATCATCGGTAATCTATGGAAAAGAGGGGATCATTGAGCGTTGTTATTCGGTATATATTGCAATTCTTGTGCAGGCTACTCATCCGTCGGAACAAATTGCTGTTTCGAAATTGCTTGCAGACGTACATGGAATTCCCGATAAAAATAAATTCGTGAAAAGCGAAGATTATTTTTATGCTATTGGAGAATTTGCAGGGAGTAATTTATTAGAATGCCTGGGAATTAAATCGCCCGATCTACAGCGAGAAGTAGAAAAATATTTAGGATTAAAAAAGAATAGTACTTCTTCGAGTTCTCCTAGTTTTATGACCTGTCCATAATTATGTACATTTTTCTTGCAATTATTTCTTTATCCGTTTAATAAAAAGTAATTTACGAAATACATAATGGAGGCATTCATTGTATGGATAGAAAAGGTTATACCCTCATGATTATTCCTGATAAAGAAACAAAAAAAATAAAAAATATTACGCTTTCTCCACGTGTTCTTTCTGTCATTAAAATTGGTGGAGCTACATTTGTTTTTTTTCTTTTGATATCGTGTTTTGCTTTCTACCAAGCCTTTAATTATAAATATGGTTATGAACGCGCGAACACAGAAAATAGACATTTACGAGATAATGTTGCTGCAATTGAGTATCAACTAAAGTCGATTGAAAAATCATTTGATAAAATCAATGAATTTTCCAAAAAAGTACGGATGCTCACTGATCTTGATTCTAATTCAAAAGAACTCATGGCTATTGGGCCGATAACGGAAGATGAAGAGGCTCTCTTTCTCGAACAAAAAAAAAACTTCAATTAGCCGCGATCTTTCCAAAAATTGATTATCTCATCGAACGAACGCGCGATATTAATATCACTTCTATGAATCTTAGAGATAAATTGAGTAGCCTCTATGATAATCTTTTGGCTCGTGAAAAACTCTTGAAAGCACTTCCCACATTGTGGCCTACAAAAGGGTGGGTGAGTTCAGGGTATGGATATCGTGAAAGTCCATTTACCGGCATGGTCAATATGCATGATGGCTTAGATATTGTAGCACATTCAGGCGAGCCCATCTACGCTCCATCAAATGGAGTTGTTACCTTTGTCGGTCAATTTCCAGGATACGGTAAGACGATTTATATTCACCATGGCTTTGGTATAGAAACGCGATATGCCCACCTGAGCGAAATATGTGTGCGCATTGGACAAAAAATCGAGCGAGGAGAAAAAATCGCGAATATCGGTAACACGGGCAGAAGTACGGGGCCGCATCTTCACTACGAGACACGCGTTAAATCTGTTCCAAAAAATCCATTGAATTTTATATTAGAAGAATGAAATTAACAATGAGTCTCAACGAACGTGAAGTAAAAATTCTTCTAAGTCTTTCGGAATGGGGCAATTAATTTTAATATATTTATGAGTAACGGGATGAAAAAATTCTATTTGCTTTGCATGCAACGCAACTCTTCTAAATTTTAATGGATAATCCTTGCCTCGTGCGTATTTTCTTTCTCCAAGAATGGGATGGCCAATCATACTCATATGAATTCTAATTTGATTTGTTCTCCCCGTAATAGGATATACTTTTAAAAGAGAATAAGATTTTTGTGTTTTGATAGTCGTGTATCGTGTCAGTGCTGGTTCTTTTTTTTCATGCATGATTGTTTTTTTAATTTCTCCATGGGCCTTGTGTACACGACCTTGAACTATGGCAAGGTATTCTTTTTTAATAGTTCTTTTTTTAAATTCATCCATCATGAGCTTTTGATTTTTTTTGCCTTTTGCAAAAATAATAATTCCCGAAGTTTCGCGGTCTAGCCTATGACAAGGATGTAACAAATATTCATTATTCGGAGCTTTATACTGTTCGTTTACAATATTTTCGAGCGTATTTTTTTCATTCTTTGGAGTAGGGATCACAAGTAAATTAGCTGGCTTATCAAAGACAATATAATAGTCGTCTTTATAAAGAATTTTTATGAGGTTCTTGAGATTCATTTTTATAAATTCAACTCAAGTTTAATGGGGCAATGATCAGAACCATAGACATCATTCAATATTGAGCTATTTGTAAGCATGGGCCGTAATTTTTTGCTGATAATAAAATAATCAAGCCTCCATCCTGCATTTCGCTCTCGGGCTTTGAATCGATATGTCCACCACGTATAATGTCCACCTTCTTTTACGAATTCTCGAAAAGTATCAATATATCCCATTGCTAAAAACTCGCTCATCCAATTGCGTTCTTCAATCGTAAATCCTGCGCTTCGTTCATTTTGCTTTGCATTTTTAATATCGATTTCTTTATGCGCGACATTGAGATCTCCGGTGATAATCAGCGGCTTTTTCGTCTCGAGTTTTTTACAAACATTCGCAAAATGTCTATCGAAGTCGAGCTTCAAATCAAGCCGAGCTAATTCTTCCTGTGCATTCGGGAAATAGGTATTGAGAAGATAGAATTCATTATACTCGGTAATCAGCACGCGGCCTTCGGAATCGGTTTCATGGCCAATTCCCGTCACAATACTCGTCGGTTCCTGTTTGGTAAGTGTTATGAGCCCGCTGTATCCTTTTTTTTGAGCAGGATATGAGATCAATGTATATTCTTTAGGAAGATGCTCTTGAACCGATTCTTTAAGGTCTTCGGCAGCAATTTTAATTTCTTGTAAACAATAGATATCGGCTTTTGCTTTTTTTAAAAAATCAAGAAATCCATTACGAATACACGCACGAATTCCATTAACGTTCCATGAGATAATCGAAATCATGTGGATGTTATATATAATAATCAGTTGATAATCAAGGCACGAAAAATCAATTTTCCACCTTATCTTACAATCCGAGGTATTTCATGATAGTTTTTTTCTACTATTTCTTGTGGTGAGAGATTTTCTTTTCCCGCATTCATCTGCAAAAGCTTTTGAATAAATAATAATAAGATTTTATAATAACGCATATTGTGCGCATTGTCAATTTTATAATGTATTATTCTTAATCGAATTGATTATCGTTT
>CAZRKD010000189.1:1508-3494 GCA_964600515.1 uncultured bacterium | reverse complement strand
ATTGCAGTAGATAAACGGCATCCAGTACCCCGAGAAATTAAAAGGGGATTATTGCTGCCTTCAATCCATTCAGACTGTCCTTCTCTATATAAAAAATCCCTATTCTTTTTCTCAAAATGGCCGCCTTTAATCAGTATATTTTTGTACGTAATTCTTGCTGCTGCTTCTGCAAAATGAGATTCGTTACCGATAGTCATATTACCCAATGTTTCAGCCTCAAGACGATTAGGTGTAATCAGCCTCGTAACTTTTGAAAGTTCTTCTGCAATAGATAAGAATGTATCTTTGTCAGTAAAATAGTATCCGCTGGATGCTTGATAAACGGGATCATAGACAACAGGAATATTCATTTTCTCTACACATGAGACAATAATTTGCGCAGTTTTTCGCGAAATGAGAAGGCCTATTTTAACTGCGTGAATGGAATTATTCTCAATAACTATTTGTAATTGTTCATTAAAAATTACATCATCTATAACATACGCACCCGTTACTTTCTCGTTATTTTGTATCGTTGATGTTGAGACAATAGCACATGGATGATGTTTAAGATTTACGACCGTTTCTATATCAACAACGATACCTGCATGCCCTGATGGATCAAGGCCGGAAATGACGAGTACCGTCTTCTTCTCATTGACTTTCATGAGATTATGATTACAAAGAAAAGTGTATTACATCAAGAGAAAGGAGATCATATGTTTTTTGATCCAATATATTTTATCTTTGTTGGGCCAGCGATTATTTTTACGATTTGGGCTCAATTTAAAGTAAAAGGAACATTTTCTAAATTTGAGAAGATACAGGCAAGTACTCATATGACAGGTAGAGATGTTGCTTTACGAATTCTCGAGCAGTCCAATATTCACGATGTAAAAGTAGAAGAAGTTGGTGGATGGTTTAGCGATCACTATGATTCACAAAAAAAAGTCCTTCGTTTAAGTCCAAAGGTCTACCATAATTCTTCTATTGCATCGGTTGGTGTTGCTGCGCATGAAGTAGGTCATGCAATTCAGCATGCCCAAGGCTATGCGCCACTCATGTTTAGGCAATTCATGGCTCCAGCCGCGATGATTGGCTCGAATATGGCAATGATTCTTATTTTCCTTGGCGCCATCATGAGTGCATTTGGGCTTATTAAATTGGGCATCATTGGATTTGCTCTTGCAGTTATTTTTCAACTCGTAACCGTTCCTGTTGAGCTCGATGCTTCTCGACGTGCAAAAAAATTACTCGATAAATATATGATTATTCCTCAGCAAGATGTACGAAGCGTTGCTTTAGTTTTAAACGCCGCTGCGTACACCTATCTTGCCGCAGCACTTGCTGCTGTTATGCAACTACTTTATTTTCTCTTCAGATTTGGCTTCTTTGGTTCATCGAGAGATTGATTATTTCAGTTTTAATGATGGAAGATACGGGGATTCTGGTCGGGGGCTTAAGGTTCGCTTCAAAGGATCGACAATTAAATCAAGCCTTTCAAGTACAAGCTGACCAATCAAAGGTTCGCATTGAGGCGGGCCCATGAGACAATCGGTTTTCATTTTTCGTGTACCAATCATTAAAGAAACAGTTCCAACAACATCAAGTTCGATTTTTTCTTCATTAGCAAGGCTTACAATTGCTTTATCGATTTTTTCTAACCCAAGTTTTTCACACACATCTTGTGGTAAAAGAATCATAACCGCGCCCGTATCAACTAACGCATCTATCTCAATTGAACGAACATCTTTCTTCTTTATTTTACCTTCTTTTAATAAATAGACATCATGATCGTTCTCAAGAAGTATTTTTGTTCTCACTTCGCCCATCTTGTATTATAAAGCATATTAGAAATTCTAATGCAACTCATTTTTTTCTTCTCTTCCCAAAAAAATCCTGTTACAATTTTATCTTATTATATGGATTGTCTTTTTTGTAAAATTATCGCAAAAGAAATTCCGGCAAAGATTGCTTATGAACTGTCTCTTATACACATCTGACGCT
>CAZRKD010000189.1:0-1498 GCA_964600515.1 uncultured bacterium | reverse complement strand
AAAGATTGCTTATGAAAGCACTGATATTCTTGCCTTTCATGATGTAAATCCCAAAGCACCGACGCATATTTTGATTATTCCAAAAAAACATATTGAAACGATTAATGATGTAACTGAAGCCGATAATCTTATTTTGGGGAACATCATAAATGTTGCAAAAAATTTGGCCAAAGAGTTTAAACTCTCTCTCGATGGATATCGATTAGTATATAACTGTAACAAAAATGCAGGGCAGGCAGTGTATCATATTCATATGCACTTAATGGGAGGACGCCATTTTAATTGGCCTCCAGGATAAATACATACAAACATGCGATATTTACTACTCTTCATTTTATTGATAAGCTCTGCACTTGCTCATACCAACAGTATTACTTTTTTCAAATCAAATTACGTATCTCGTTCAATTAATCTTGAAAAAAATGTTTTACGATTTGGTTTTGATTTTGGATTTAAAAATACCGACGAACTCTACAATACACAAAAGAAATTAGTCGTTCCATCAGCATCGCAATCGGCACAAACAATTGGACTCCATTTTATTACTGAATATGGGGCTTCGAATAATTTATCATTTGGACTCGATATTCCACTACTCTACCGAACATTTGATGATGGAACAGATTCAACTTCAGCATATGGATTAGGTGATGCACGAGCATTTTCATTTTTCCAAATCTATGGACTTTCCGATCCTCTTCTTTCAACAGGAATTAGATTAGCAATAAAATTTCCATCGGGTAAAACCGCAAGTTTTGATGAAGCAAATAATAAAGCAACTCCATTAGGAAATGGAACAATAGAAGTTGAAGCCGGGCCCGAAGTTAAAATTGAACTGGTAAAAAATCTTTTTGCATTTCGGTTAGGTGGAACATATACATTAAAACAGGCAATTGTTGCCGAGTATGCAACGGTTTCAGTCACCGATGCATCAGGAACAACGGTGATTGGAAATAATGAAATTGATTTTGGTGATGCACTCAAGGCCTTTACCGAATTTGGCATGCAATGGGGCCGAAGTTTCTATGTCGGCGTTGATAGCCAGATAATTTATAATTTAAAAACAAAAGTTGGTGGTTCGACAATTACGTATGATTCATCTGATCCGCTAGCAAAATCGAGCACCGGCTATATGCTTGAATTAGGTCCACTCGCACGGCTGCAATTAGCAGACGATGTCGAATTCTCTATTTCGAATCGATTTCCGATTTATGGAAAAACATATCCAGTTGTCGATTTTGCAATAGTTAATGATTTTATTGGAAGTATTAATTTACTCGCAGGATTGTCGTTTTATTTTTGATTATGAAAAAGATATTTATTTTATTATTCTTTGTCCAATTCTGTACTCATGTTTCTGCTGAAACACTTATTGATAAGCAACTTGGCTATACATGGTATACAATCGAAACTGAACACTTCCTGATTCACTTCAATCGCTCGACTGAATTTACCGCGCGAAAGATTGCAAAGATTGCAGATGATACGTACATCAAAG
>CAZRKD010000188.1:0-3507 GCA_964600515.1 uncultured bacterium | reverse complement strand
TTCTTTTTCGAGCTCAATTACATTTAATGATTTAGAATTTTGTGTTCGAGGATCTGAACCCCTCGGAACCTTTATTTTACCTTGTTTTACCAGTGCATAGATTTGATCTTTCATGGGATGATCGAGTGGTGCCCCAATAATTTTCCAATTGTTGTCAACGTGAGGTGCAATTACTTTTTTTTCTCGAATATACTCCGTCATGAGCGTTTGCATGGTTGCATCAGGCCATTTTTCAAGAGAATCAAATACTTTATCCTTTTCTTCTAAATATCCATCTTGAACAAGTGCTGCAAATCGATAATTATTCATTGCAAGAGTAAATGTCATATCATCGGTTACGGGTTTGCCTTTAAAGCTTAGATTTTTAATTCGTTTTCCGGGTCCTTCCGAAATATCAATTTCATAATCAATTCCAGAAAACATATCATAATTATAATGGCGAATATTTTCATTAAAGCTAATCGTTACATCGCCGGGTTTATATGTATTATAATACTTTGCGGACCATTCTAAATATTCTTTTAATTTTTTACCAGAAATCTTTGCGGCTATTAACGTATTGGGATATTTATAAATATTGATAACGTCTTTATTTTTAAATACACCTTTTTTGACATTCATATCGAATTTAAATATTGCACTCGAAGCAATATCAGCCTTTGTATAATAAAGTGCTACATCATTAATAAGGTCATTAATGGGATTGTCTTGTAATTGTAAAAGAGAAATTCCGGGCAGTAATTCCTTCTTTTTTATAAAATTTTCACTGACCGTACCAATAATTTTATTTGCTTCTTTCAGTGAGGTGAGATGAATTCTTTCGTACTTTTTTTCGAGGATTGAGTCAGCGGTATATAATCGTGTATTTATGTTCTCTGAGCTTTTCTCAACAATTTCCCAATGTCCATCTTTTTGTTTAAGCTTTAAAATTATTTTAGCTACACGTGCGCCTTTATAACTCGGTTCAACTACGAGTGTTGTTCCAATTGTCATTCCCGGTATATCTTTATGGCTATGCGAGGATAATACAAAGGCTAATTGAGGATTTGCCTCAATTACCGATCGAACGCCATCAAATGCTAAATATTCATTATCAATGCCCATGTGAAAGGCGCCAATGAAAATATCAGCTTTGTCTTTCAATTCTTCGAGTACTTTTTTAACCTCAAGAACAGGATTACGAAATTCTAAGTCACGATAATGATCTGGATATGCGCCTTCCCATCGAGGAATATTCGGCGTAATCATTCCAATAATTGCAATTCTGATTTCTTCTTTTGTAATTATTTTATAGGCATCATACGCTCGTTTGCCAGTTTTTGTATTATAGATATTTCCCGCGAGTACAGGCATTGTCGCTGTTTTCACTGCGCGTTCTAAAACATCGAGTCCAAAATTAAATTCATGATTCCCCAGTGTCCAGGTGTCATAGCCAATATCATTCATCACTGAAATGATGGGATTTTGTTTGTCTTTATGAAAGAGATTTATGTAGTTATCTTGAATCGTATCTCCCGCATCAACGAGAATGACATTTGAATATTTTTTCCGAACTTCTTTTACAACTGAAGCTACTTTTAAAAGCCCGGCTTCATCATCTTTTTCATCTTGTGCATAGTTCCAGGGGAAAATGCGCCCATGAAGGTCAGAAGTCCCAAGAATAACAATAGTGATGGTTTTGTCCGCAGCATGAAGACCGAAAATAAAAAGAAAGCTTAGGATTAAAGTATAGGTAAGAATTTTTTTCATTGTTTCATCCGATCATTATTGAGTCCATCCCAGAAAGTCTCTACTCCGGCAAGCATTTCTTTACCCGCAAGCATAAATTTCTCTTCGCTAAATTCGGGATAAAAATACACTTCGGCGAGTTCATCATGAGTGTGTCCAGCATGTTGATCTTCAACTTTATCGTGCCATTTAAAAAAACTTAAGGGAAGATTAGGAAGTTTACTCTTCTTAAATTTTTCTAAGCCTTGAATTAATTCTTTCCAAAACCCAGCAGCGGCCCAATTCTCAACGGCATAGCTTGCGCCTGAACCAACACTAAAATCTTCATTTGCATAGAGGCGCTCGAGCTCATTCATAAAATGCAGTGTGGTCTTTGTCCCATGTTTTAGCTTGCCTAAATCATTGAATCCCAAATCAAGTGGCGTGCCAAAATCAAGCATCCACTCAAAATGTGCGGCTTTGAAGAGAAATTTTCCTCCATCAACCGTTCCTTCGGTACTTACTAAAATACTTTCTTCATCATTTTCTGAATTTTTTGGCATTTCTTTTTTCTTATTTTTGTTGTTAAAAACAGTTCCAAGTTCGCTGGCTAATATTTCTTTTGATTTCCGCATTTCTTCGAGGCTTCCTGCATTGATTACTTTTTTGAGTTGAGCAACCATAAACCAATTAGAAAACACTGAAAATTGAACCGCAAAATGGCGAACTTCGGCAAGTGTGAGATCTGCGTCTTTAAACCATTTCGTGTATTTGTTATTGGTAATAATTTCATGAGTCATGAGCTCTGATTGAATGCGCTCTTTAAAACGATTGTAGTCATTTTGTGATCGTGTAACCATAATTCAGCTCCTTTTAAGAAATGTGGAAAAAATATAGATAAATATGAGAACCATATCAAGGGATTTACATTTTTCTAGAAAAAAAATAAAATAATTAGGAAAATAATTAGGTGTAATTAGGTGAGCGTCAACAATCCGTCAAAAAGAGCCAGTCATTTTCATGCAAATAGATTCTCAGACAAACACCATGCCAAGCATTCTTTTACTAAAACTAAACTTTTATTTTTTTTAAAGCGAAACTGTCATTATGAGGTTTGACAGCCATGAGCTTGAACCGTATAATTCAGTATTAATAAATATAAATCTGAAAAATGGAGTTTACATGCCAACAATTAGCATGTTTTATGGGATTATATCGAATGTATTTTGGAAGAGTTGAACATAATCCACCTCATTTCCATGCGTATTACAACGAATATAAGGCAACGGTTGATATAGAGAAATGCGAAATTCTTGAGAGTAATTTGCCTGCAAAACAAAGAAAGCTTGTGTTAGCATGGGCAGAAATCCATAAAGAAGAATTATTGGCAAATTGGAATTTAGCAATGAAAGGCGAGCATCCATTTAAAATTACGCCTTTACAGTAAAATGGAGGGATCTATGTATGTAGCCATTAAAAAAGTGATGCCACTTGATGAGTATAAACTACTTTTGATTTTTGATAATAACGAAGAAAGAATTTTGGATATGAGTACGTATCTCAATTATGGAATTTTCAAAGAATTAAAAGATAAAGAACTTTTTAAAACTGTTCGAGTTTCTTTTGATACTATAGAATGGAAGAATGGCGCTGACTTATGTCCAGAAGAAGTCTATAATAGCAGTATAAAAAAATAAAAAAGCAACCAGAGGATTTTGAAAATAGAGACGCTAGAATTTCTTACTCTGCTTGCCAGAATGTCTTCTATTTGCAATACTATTAATATAAACTATTCTAAAG
>CAZRKD010000187.1:0-3513 GCA_964600515.1 uncultured bacterium | reverse complement strand
CACCATTTGCTATTTGCTCAAGCTGTTCTTGAATTAATACAAGTCCATCATTATAGTAGGCTTTATGATGATGAGTCCAGAAGCCTATCATAACCGAACCAAACATCACTTTAATCAATATGCTCGTTCAACAGGATATCTCGATTGGAATACCCAACCGAATCCATTTCGATTCTATAGAGGATCAAAGCAAATTGAGTTGCCATTGTTAAAAACTGATTTTGATTACTCATTTGATTATCTCTTTGATCATTCAAAAATTCCTCCTCAAGAAATTACGCGCAAAACAATTGGATCTTTTTTT
The DNA here is from genome assembly GCA_964600515.1 of uncultured bacterium. Classification (GTDB taxonomy): domain Bacteria; phylum Bdellovibrionota_F; class JAHFAK01; order JAHFAK01; family JAHFAK01; genus JAHFAK01. The sequence continues at coordinate 3,209 of CAZRKD010000187.1, read as the reverse complement.
GAGTTATCGCTTGGGCTTTCAGCAAAAAAATCATTTGGAGGATCTTCATGGTATTTACGCATGAATCCATCGAGTGGTAATTTACATCCCACCGAGAGTTATTTTATTGGTGGCACAGAAGATTTATCATCAGGTGTATACCATTATAATTCCTATTTTCATATTCTTGAAGAAAGAAAATTATTGAAAGAATCAATAACACCTCATGGTTTTTATGTTGCTCTCTCAAGTATCTTTTGGCGAGAGGCATGGAAATATGGCGAACGAGCGTATCGCTATTGCCAACATGATCTTGGCCATGCACTCGCTACACTTCGCTTTTCTGCTCTTCTTCATGGGTGGAAAGTAACATATCTTACTACTCTTTCGGATGAAGAAATCGAAAAACTTGTAGGTTTTAATAAAATTAAGTGGCCCGAATATGAAAATGAAACTGCAGAAGCATTGGTTTATGTATGGCGAGAAGGATCAGTTGTCATACCCAACGATGAGATGATCCAAAAAATTTCTTCATGTGAAACAAAGGGAGAACCAAATCAATTAAGCCCAGATCATATTGATTGGGAAATTATTCATGAGGTTGCATCTACTCAGAATAAACCGAGAACGAGAGAAAAAGAAATTATATTTAGTGCGGATGATTCTCCTTACATTGTGCAATCTCACCATTCAGCATGCACAATAATAAGGCGACGACGAAGCGCTGTTGGCTTCGATGGCAAAACACAAATGAGCAAAGAAAATTTATTGTCTACGTTAAATCTTACGTTACCCAGAAATACTATCGCGCCCTTTGATATGAAAATAGGAGAACCTCATATTAATTTGGTAGTATTTATTCATTTAGTTGAAGCGTTTGAACCGGGAGTATATCTATTTATTCGTAATAAAACTCATCTCGAAATGCTACGAAACAATTTTCATAATAATTTTGAATGGAAAAAAATGAACGATACACATGATCTTTATTTACTGCAAAAAGGTGATATGAGAGAAGTTGCAGCGACTCTTTCCTGTGGGCAAGATATTGCTGGTGATTCTGCCTTTTCATTGGGCATGCTTGCAAAATTTAATGAAGTGATAGAAGATACGCCGTATCTGTATCGGACGCTCTTTTGGGAAGCGGGAATGATTGGGCAGGTGCTCTATCTTGCCGCTGAGGCATATGGCCTCGGAGGTACAGGGATTGGATGTTATTTTGATGATCCAGTCCATGAACTTTTAGGGTTGAAGGATACAACTTTTCAGAGTATGTATCATTTTACGATTGGTGGTTCACGCGAAGATACAAGACTGATGAGCGAATCACCCTATAAACATTTAAGGAGAAACTATGTTGACTGAAGATACAATAAAAAAAGCCTTATCGAAAATTATCGATCCCGATTTTAATAAAGACATTGTTTCTTTAGGCTTTGTAAAAAATATTAAGATTCATGGGGATGATTCAGTTTCTGTTGATCTCGAACTTACTACGCCTGCATGTCCGGTGAAAGAAAAGTTTCAGAAAGAAGCAGAAGAAGCCTTGGTTGGCATTCCTGGAGTAAAAAAGGCCTTTGTTACCATGAAATCGCAAGAGCGGGATTTAGGCAATGAGATTAAGCCTTTGAAAATGGCTCGATCAATTATTGCGGTTGCTTCATGTAAAGGTGGAGTTGGCAAATCAACGGTTGCGGCAAATATTGCTGTCGAACTTGCACACCGAGGCTATAAGACAGGTTTACTCGATACTGACATCTTTGGTCCTTCGGTTCCAACACTCTTTAATATCCATAATCCGCGAATTCCCTATGATCAACAGGCAAATATGCTCCATCCATTAGAGGTAAATAAACTAAAGCTCATGTCATTTGGATTTTTGATTGGTGATAAACCAGCAGTTATGCGTGGACCAATGGTTACGGGCTATATTCAGCAGTTATTCAATCAAGTGTATTGGGGAGAGCTTGAGTATCTTATTCTCGATTTACCTCCCGGCACTGGCGATATTCAATTAACGATTACTCAGCTTTTAAAGCTCTCGGGGGCGGTGATTGTAACGACACGGCAATCGCTCTCACTCGCCGATGTTGCCAAAGGGATTACGATGTTTGAAAGTGTAAATATTCCGATGCTTGGCATTGTTGAAAACATGAGTTATTTTATCTGTGATAACTGCGATAAAAAGCATTTCATTTTTGGCCCTGAATCAGATACGACACTTTTAGATAAATTTGGTCTTGAAACGTTGGCGCGTCTGCCACTCAATAAATCATTTACCGAATGTTTACATAATTATTCGAGTACACAAGAAATTAGCGACATGGTCGATACCATGATTCGTTCACTCGGCAAGAAGAGCCTCGAGAAAGACACGCGTCCTGAATATAAACATAACGATAAAGAAGTGTTGTTTATGTGGCCGGATGGCAAACGGCAAGTTATCACAAATCTTGATCTTCGGAATGCTTGCCCCTGTGCTCAATGTGTAAATGAATATTCAGGGCAAAAAGTTTTACGCAGAGAAGGCATCCGCCCCGATATCAAAGCCGAACGCATTAAACCACTTGGTAATTACGCATTTGTTATTGATTGGAACGATGGTCATAGCACGGGGATTTATGCGTATGATTTATTGAAAAGTTTAGAGTAGAGGAGTTAACATGGATCAAAAATATGTAACCAAAGAAGGGTACGAAAAATTAAAAAAAGAACTCGATTATTTAAAGACAGCAAAACGACGGCAAATTGCTAAAGAAATAGATACTGCACGAGCGCATGGTGATTTATCTGAAAATGCTGAGTATCACGCAGCTAAAGAAGCACAATCGCATAATGAATCGCGTATAGAATATCTTGAAAGCCAACTTGGTGGTGCAAAGATTATCGAGTACGAAGATATTCCGGCGGATCGAGTCTATATCGGCGCGACTGTCACGCTTGCCAATATCGAAACTGAAGAAGAAGTAACGTATACGCTTGTTTCTGAAGTTGAAGCAGATATCGAAAAAAAACGAATTTCAGTCACAAGCCCCGTTGGCCGTGGCTTACTTGGGAAATCAGAAGGCGATGAAGTAACGATCAATACTCCGGGTGGTGTAAAAGTATACGAAATTGTGAAAATAGAGCGATAGACATTTAGATCTGATATTTCCTAATCAAATCTGTTTTAAATAGTATTACACTACAAAACAATAAAAATTTTAATTTGTAGTGTAAAAATTTATAGG
>CAZRKD010000186.1:0-3654 GCA_964600515.1 uncultured bacterium | reverse complement strand
TCGTTCTTTTTATCTTTCTTAATATCTTCTAACAATACGATTGCTTTTTTATATGAGGCTGTTCTCGTATAGAGATTAGAAAGTGCGAGAATGATGAGTGTATAGTTCTGATCATACGAGAGTGCCGTACGATAGACTTGTTCTGCCTCATCGGTATTGTCTACACGTTCTAAGAGCCAGCCAAGATTAACATATGCCTCAAGAAACATAGGATCGAGTTCTATAACCCTTTTAAATGAAGAAATTGCTTCATCACGATCGGTTAAACTCTCGGCATCTCGAGCGAGAGACACTGCATCCATAAAAGCTTTTCGAACTTCAGGCTTTACTTTTGTAGCCTTCAGTTGTTTATTAATAAAATCTGATTGGAGTTTCTTGTCTTCGATATTTTCTTGTTTTGTCTCAACAAGCGTTCGTTTTGAAGTAGTTGCGCATGCACCTATTAAAAAAATTCCTACGATTACGCCGGCTATTTTTATTGTTTTCATACATTCCTCTAAATTGTGTAAATTCATACTCTACCTCTTTTTTTTTCCATTTATGGAAGTTCATTAATAAATAAATTATTGGGTAATGTCTCTCCTTCAAAAGTCTCTATTCTCACTTTTGGATCTTTAAACGCTACAAGGCCTGATGGCCGAAAGCCTTCAAGTTCGGCGCTTGCAAGTCGAACCCATTCTGAAAGAGTGTTGCCTTTTTGCGAAGCTTCAACACATCGTTCAAAGTTCTTAATGGCTTTATCTTCTAGCGTAAGTGCCTTATCTTCAAGTTCACTTTGTAAACTAAAAGGGAAATTCTTTTCATCTTCTGATTCAGCATTTTTGAGCATATCATAAATCGACTTAGAAAGTGATTTATACATACTTCCAATGCGATAGTATGATTCGAAAAGCTTCTCATCTTCGCGAATATTCACCACAACTTTATGGAAAGTTTCTGACGATTTAATAAGTTTTTCTTTTTCAGCAATTTGACCTTTCTGTTCATCTAAAGTTCCTTTAATTGCTATTGTCGAGAAATTGGTATGTATGCGCTTTGTTTCGAGTGACGCGTAATCAGAATCAAATGAGTCTATTAATTTTTTATCTGCTTTTTGTGCTTTTAAGTGACTGACGGTTGTCTGATAAAGTGAAAGCGCAGATTGTGTATCACCTCTTTTAAAATAGGTTTCAAGGTTTATTAGAGCCGCAGCATAGGCAATGGTGACAGAGGGACTCACTAGAAGTTCACTCATTGTCTTTTGGAAAAGTGCTGTATCATTTGTCTTCTGGGCAAGTTCTGCGATAGTCATTTTAATTTCAGATGCATTTTTTGCATTCGGCGCAATTGAAACATAGAGATTATAATCTTCAAGTGCTCGCGTGTAATCCTTCAAACTTTTTCTTAAAAGCGCTGCACGTTGAATTGATGCCTCACTTTCGCTCAATGTTGGATAATTTTTTGCAAGTGTTTCAAAATATTCTGCTGCTCGAGAAAAATTGGTAATAGAATCATAATACTCGGCAACTTCTTTTAAAGCACGAGGTGAATATTTTGTATCTTTATATTGTTTTAAAAGTGTAGTAGCAGCGCTTTCCATTTTTTGTTTTACACTGATTCGTGAATAATTCCGTACCGCTAAATAAAGAGCCTCAGCTGCAAGTTCTGATCCGGGAAATTCAGCGGCAAATCGTTCATATTTTTCAGCTGCAGTGTAGAGCTTTCCGTCTTTTTCAAGAAGCGCAATTTCATTAAATGTAGCTTCTTCAATAATTTTTGAAAGTTCCGCGGCAAATGCTCCTTTGGCAAGTTTTTCATCACGAATAAATTCTTTTGCTCGTGTATTTAAACCGGTCCAATCTTTTTGTAATTTATAAGACTGCAATACAAAACGCGCTGATTGAACTGATAATTCGCGTCGTTCATAGTCCGTGATAATAGCATTAAATTTTTTATTTGCTTCTTCAAAGTGATTGTATTTGTAGTAAATTTTTCCGGAGAGATACAGCATCTTTGCAAATTCATCTTTTTCGCCAGAAATACTGACATAGCTATCACAAGCTAAAATCAGATTTTTTTCTTTTTCAGGAATAGCAATTTTTTCGGTGGGTTTCGCTTTATTGGCATTTTCATCAATTCTAAAATTAAAAATATTCTTACTCATGATAAAGTTTTTGCCATATGCTTGAATTCCACTGATGAGAACAACTTTGTATGCCGAATCAATACGAAATTCACCTTCAAGATCCTGAAGCTCACTAAAATGGGTTTTTGCCTTTTCAAAATCATCAAGCTGATATTCGCAATTTGCTCGATAGTAACGTGCAGTATAGGTATGAGTCGATTTTGGAAAGTATTCAATATACTTTGAATAATTCTCATACGCACGCTTATATGCTTCAAGCGAATTTGAGGTAATTGCATTTTGATAATTATTAAATGAAATATTTTTGAGCATAATTTCTACTTTAGGGAATGCATAGTTTAATTCTTCTTTTTTTTCTTTGTTCTTTGATGCCCATGTACTTAATGGATGATAGAGCGCAATAAATTGAACAGCTAAATCATCACCTAAGACCTTCATGTCGATTTTTTCAGCAAGCTTTATCATTGCAAAATGAATCTTTGGATTGTCGGCATGATAGGGATCTTTTTCAACAATCTTTTTATAGACTTCAATTGCTTTAAAACTTTCATTTTGTGTATCAAACATATCACCAAGGGCTTTCATGAGAACGCGATACTCACGTCCATTTTCATACTGTTTAAAAAAGCCTTCAGCGCTCGCAATGTCTTTTGTTTGGGCATAGGCAAAAAGAATAGAATTTAACGATGCCCCTTTCATTACTTTACTATAAGCTATGGGCAATGTGGTATACTTAGCCACAATCTCGATTGCTTTTTTGTAGGCCACATGTGATTTGGTATAGACCGTCTGTTTTTCAAATGACTTTCCAATTTTATAGAGTGCAAACACGCTCGATTTTATTTTTTTCTTTCCGAGTGCTTGTGTATAGTATTTATTTGCTGTCGAAAAATTTCCTTTATCAAAATAATATTCTCCTAAGAGCAGATAAACTTCATCAACATAAGGATACTTGGCAAAGTTTTTCAAAATATAGGTGCTGATTGTTTTTGCTTCTTCTGCATTTCCCATTCTATAGAGATTTTCTGAAAGATAAAAAAGAACATAGGCGCGTAAATGAAAACGTTTATGATCACGCATAAGTCGTTTAAAGTGAGAAATTGCTTTTTGTCGATAGGATAATTCTTCTTTCCCACCAGCGGTTTCATTAGCAAGAATCGTATAGAGTTTCCCTAATTTAAAAAGAAGATCTGCTTTTTCTGTGTCTTCGGTTGCACGACCCAAAAGCTTTGTGATGAGTGTCACTGAACTCGAAATTTCATCGAGATTGTATTTTCCTTCTTTGACATAATCATCAAAAAAGCTTGGTTCTTTAACTTCTGCTTTAGCATGGTGATATGATGCCAAATAAAAAAGTGCACTAACACTTAAAATGATCTGACTAATCTTTTTCATCTCGACCTCCTAGTTCGAATAAAATTATCTACTCTCTTTATTATGCAAATTTAATGCCAGAGTTTCATTCATATTTATATCATAATATCAATATGTTATGTGTTGTTGATAAGTAGTGATTCGCGTGTGGATAT
>CAZRKD010000185.1:0-3655 GCA_964600515.1 uncultured bacterium | reverse complement strand
ATTGTCTTGATATTAACCCTGAGACAGACCTTTACGGGTCGATTCTTTTTCAGGGGAAATTGTTTCAGAGGATCGACAAAATTCACGACTTGTTTTATAACGAAAAGACCCGCAGGGGTGAATGCCTGCTGACAATCAATCACGGCAAGTCCGTTGATCAATTCCTTAGAACATCTCCGAAATTCAATAATCGTTTTCTTCTGGGAGATCCTTTCTTTATGGATTCTGTTTTTCAGTCGATGCAGGTAATTATTACACCGAACATGGCATTGCCTTATTATATTGAAGAGATATCGCTGTTTCTAATCGGTCAAAGAAAAATAAAAAAGCATTTGGTTAAATCTCTTGTGTATCGAATAGATGAAAAGATATTTAAGGGAAATGCCAATATAGAAGAGAATGGAACAAGCATTCTTACTGTTCAAAATTGCCGATTAAAAGTAATTCAGTACTTACCGAGGAAACCAAGTGCTAATGAATTGGCTGATCCGGTGAAGAAAGATCAATTAATTATTCAAAATAAAGTAAATAAACTAGCCCATGAGATGGGATTGTCCCCACCGGTCACTCGCTGTTTCTACGATCCCCGCTTAAAGAGATTAAAGAAAGATGAACGGCATAGAATTGAGATCCCTCTTATCCAGTCGGCAGTCCAAGAGTTGTTGAATAAGGAAAACAAAGAAAAAGGATCTTTAAGAGTCAAATGGCTTAAGTCTGGAAAACCGATTATTGAAGGAAAAAATTTTGGCGGAATTAATATATCCCTTACTCATGATGATTCATTTTTGATGATTGTTGCCGGATATGAACAACAGGGCTGTGATGTTCAAACAATTCAGAAAAGAACTGAAAGTAATTGGCTGGGACTCTTGGGAAAGAAAAACCAAGAATTAATGGTTAAGATGGTTTCTCGGGGTGGCAATAGGGATGACAGCGGAACCACAATCTGGTGTGTTTCTGAGTCAATAAAGAAAGCTATTGGAGAAAATAGTTTTGATTTGGATTTGCTTCATCAGGATGCGAATGCAGCTATTTTCAGTAGCTCTGCTTTGATACCGCATCATTTAGCAGTGGCTTTTCCTGTTCAATTAACAAGAGGCGGGCGCCGAATACTTTCACTTATTTGTCAAAAGACGCTGGGGGCACAGCAAAGAAAAGGGAATAAAGTGGCTTTGGGTGATTTTATTTTAGATACAAGTATATTGCAGTTGAATGTACGAGAAAGTGGCCCTCAAAATCAGAAAATTTACGTTCAAAGATTTCCTGTAACATTTAAACATATCCAAACCTTGAGCAAGAGGGTTTATTTTACAAATTATTTCGATTGGATGGGAGACATAAGGGAGTACGGTATTTTACCGGTGATGAAAGACTTAGTGAATATGTTTGAGTCTGGCGGTTGGGGCATGATCACAAATTCCGCCCAATTGATGATGTTAGGGGAATTAAGAGGGGATGATACCGTTGAGACAAGATTCTGGGTGGAGAATGTTCTAGGGGAAAAACAGGAGACCCTTGATTTATGTTTTGAATGGAACCGTGTGTATGGAGAAGGGCAATACGAGAGAGTCGCTGTGGGTCAACAAAGAGTCACATGGGTGAAAATTACCGGTCACGGAGAAGTTACTAAAGAGTATATGCCTGACTTTCTTAAGAAATTTATTGATTATCTGAGGCCGCAAACAGGATCAGTTAAGTCATATGATGCGATGATACTAACGTCAGTTAGAAAATCTGAGTTAGGGGAAAAACTATTTGATTGGACTAAGGATTTACAGAACATCCCTTTACTCTGGGAGGAAACTTTCTCCACAACTATAGAAGATTCGAATCTAGTTGGGAATATTTACTTTTCAAACTATGCCCAATGGTTGGGACGAACTAGCGATTTATTCTTTTATAAGCTAATGCCGGAATATTATAAAAGAGGGGATGCGGAGTTTTCGTGTTTAAGTTGCAATATAGATTATCTTGGTGAAGCAATGCCTTTCGATAAGATTTTAGTTAAGATGTATTTAGACGCACTCTACCAATGTGGTGCAGATCTCCATTGTGAATTTTTCTTGGTTGAGAATAATCAGATAAAACGAAAACTAGCCTATGCAAGATATGGTGCAGTTTGGGTCAAATGGAAAAATCAATCAGGGTGTCGTGCTGTGAATTTACCTTCAGGAATCATCAGGAGTTTAAAAAACCTTAGAAATTAAAATGAACCTCTTTGCTTCAATCAGCTTAACTGTTTCTATTTTATGCGCATTGCTGGCTATCTTCACATTCCTGCAGGCCAGAAATCAAATGCATCGGATTTGGGGAATTTTTAATCTGAATGTGGCCCTTTGGTCTTTGGGATTATATTTTGTCGGCATCGCTCAATCATCTTCCCAAGCCCTCCTTTATTGGAAATTGACTTTTGTCCCCAATACCTTTATTGCCGTCTTTTTCTATCATGTGGTCTATTCTTTTTGCCAGTTGCAAGGGAAACGATTCCTTATTTTTGCCTATCTTCAGGGTATTCTTTTTGCGCTCATTATCTTATTTTACAAGCCATTCTTCACTGAATTGAATCTAATCTTTAACACGATATATTTTGCTAAAGCAACTCCTTTGGTTTCTCTGTGGCTCTCAATTTTTTCTTTTATTACAGGTTTTGTATTTTATAAGACATGGCAATTTTCAAAAATTACCCATGGAGACAAAAAAAGAGAAACTTTATATTTATTTTGGAGTATGTTAATAGGATTTGCCGGTGGGTACACCATAGCTTTGCCTTGGTATAATATTTTTGTTTATCCAGCTTGGCACTTCTCGATATGTATCTATACAGCTATTTTCACTTTTGCCGTTCTACGCCATCACTTCCTCGATATTCGTGTTGCCTTATCCCGCCTTCTGGTTCCTGTCAGTATTTTTGCAGCAGTTTCATTTATTTTTTGTTTTATCTATTTTGATCTGAATCTTTTTACGGCTGCCAGTATAACTTTGGCGATTCTTTGTTCCCTGTTAGCCTATATGATTTTTGCCTATGCCCGCGAAAAAATGCAATATATGTGGGCATTATTTAATATAGCTGTGGCTGTATGGGGATATTCAGCCTTTTTTATTGGTAGATGTACAGACCCACAATTGGCAATAATACTTTGGCGGATAGCATTTATAGGAGTCCTTTTTATATCAGTATTTTTCTATCATGTAAGCTGCTTATTCTGCCAAATTTCTCGGCCTAAAACCATTGCTTTCGCTTATGGACAAGGTCTTTTCTTTCTCCTCCTTAACTTTTCAGATTTATATATATCTAAAGTATTTCAGATTAATAATTCATTTTATTACCTCAAATCTTATGGGTTTTTCTACCCTATTTCTTTTTTAATTTGGCTAGGATTAGTGTCACTTGGCATTTATGAATTAATAATTCATTTTTATAAGGCCGCAGGTATTAAAAAGCAACAACTTCTGTATTTGTTTGTCGGCTTTGGTACAGGGTTTGTAGGTGGTATAACAAATTTCTTGCCAACCTTTGGTATTAATGTATACCCCTTTGGGAATGTCACAATACCTTTATATTGCATTATTGCCACTTACGCTATACTCCGTTATCAACTTATGGACATCCGCATTGCAGTTACACGTGTTGGGATATTTGTTCTTGTATATTTAT
>CAZRKD010000184.1:0-3677 GCA_964600515.1 uncultured bacterium | reverse complement strand
GTATGAAGAAGTTAGTACTCGTACTTAGTTTTCTCTTTCTTTTAACGCAACTTTCGTTCTCTGACAATCGGCAGCCTTCTGCGAAAGAGCAAGTTCCAGAGGATTCAAAAACAAAAAAAGAATGTCTCAGGTTTAAAGCAGAAGGATATGATTGGAAACTCGATGAAGAGACGAATAAATGGAAATGTATGAAACTAAATGATGGAGAAATGCAGGACACTGAAAACAAAGTACCAGAAGGTAAGTATTAAAGAATGCACTCCATAGGTGATTTCATGCAGAAACCAATGAAATCACCTGTGGAGCATCTTAAGAATTCTCGATCCACCATTGTTAAGAATCTGATCCGCAAGTGTTCTCCCTAATTGTATTCTATCATCAATGTTTCCGGCTATTTCATGTGTAATGAGTTCGTTTCCCGAGCACGATGCAACTAAACCTCGAATGTGCAGTTCGGTTTCATTTGTTATGGTTGCTAATGCAGCCATGGGAATCTCGCAACCTCCGCCAATTCGAGTTAAGAATGCCCGTTCGGCTTCGATGGCAATTCGCGTTGTATGATGATCGAGTTGCTGTATGAGAGAAATAATTTTTATATCATCCTGCCTACACTCAATTCCAACTGCACCTTGACAGGGAGCGGGAAGCATCCATTCGAGGATTTCTGTAATTTCATGAGTTAACCTAAGCCGTGCTAATCCAGCATATGCAATGACGATTCCATCATATTCTTTACGATGGAGTTTTCGAATACGTGTATCTACATTGCCACGAAGATTTTTGATTGTAAGATCCGGACGTTTTGCTAAGATCTGCGCTTGTCTTCGTAAACTCGAAGTTCCTAAAGTTCCGTGTAAAGGCAGCTCAGAAAATAAACATTTATTATGGGTAATTAAAACATCTTCATAGCGTTCACGCTTCTGTATTGCTCCAATCATTAAACCATCGGGCATTATTCCCGGGAGATCTTTCATGCTGTGAACAGCTATATCGATTGTATTTTCAAGAAGCGCTTCTTCAATTTCTTTAACAAAAAGCCCTTTTCCTCCAATTGCTGCGAGCTTTGTATCAAGAATTGTATCCCCCGTTGTTTTAATTATTGTTGTTTCAATAGTGATATCAGGATAAAGATTTTTGAGCTCTTTGATAATGAGATTTGTTTGAGCAAGTGCTAATGCGCTTCCTCGGGTTCCAATTCGTATATTCATATTATAACTTAAACAATTTCTGTAGTGCCTCAATATAAAAATATTCTTTATTTGCGTGCGTTTCTTTAATTTGCGAAAGAGGAGTATGGATAAATTTATTAAAAATCATATGGGTAATTTCTTCTACTTCACGGGCATTACCATTTTTTAAATACCGTGCGATTTCTTCTTCTTTAATATGGTCCAGTCGTTCTCGTAGTTTTTTAATAGTTGGAACAATATCAAGACTCTCTCTCCAAGCAATAAACTCTGCTACTTTTTCTTCTATAATTTTTTGTGCTTTTTGCGCTTCTTCGGTGCGTTCTTTCTTGTTTTCTTCGATGACAAGATTGAGGCTATCGAGGTCATAGAGAAATGTGTTATCAATTTTTTGAACTGTGGGATCAATATTTCGGGGGACTGCAATATCGATACAGAAGAGTGGATTTTGTTTTCGTTTTTTCATGATATTTTTAATATGGTCTTTTGTTAACACAAATGAATCAGCATGCGTGCAGGTTATGACGATATCGGCCTCTTCGAGTGCCTTATCTTGTTCTTCCCACTTCAGTGGCGTAATCGGTATCCGTTCGGAAAGTAAAACAGTTTTTTGATATGTTCGATTAAGGGCAAAGAACGATCCAATTTTTTCTTTGTGGAGAAGTAATGCAACTTCAGTTCCCATTTCGCCTAAACCAATGAGAAGAGCGGTTTTATTTTCAAGATGAGTAAATATTTTTTTTGCGAGTGATAATGCACATGAAGCAATGGAGACCGGTCGCTCTCCAAGACGAGTTTCGGTGCGAATGAGTTTAGCTGCATGAAATGATGCATGAAAAAGTTTATTGAGAAGCGGTCCGATGGAGCGCAGATTATTTGCGAACATAAATGCTTCTTTTACTTGGCCCAAAATTTGACTTTCTCCAATAACCATTGAATCAAGGCTTGCACTCACGCGGAAAAGATGCTCTATGGCCTTGTCTTCTTCATGGGTATAAAAATAAGAAACATTGTCTTCGAATGAAATGTGTTTTATTTTTCCGAGGAGTTCTTCTCCCTTTTTTTTCGCCTGTAGAGAATCATTCGTTACCATGTACACTTCAGTTCTATTGCAGGTCGAAAGACTACATGCCTCGGTAATATAGTCATATGACAATAATAATTTTTGTAGATCGCTATGATTTTCTTTTGATAAACAGAACTGTTCGCGTATGTCTAAGCTTCCCTTCGTATGATTGATGCCTAATACAAGTAATTTCATAATGCTTAAAATGAATGCCAGTTATTCGTAAAATATGCCCCAAAAAAAGTACACAATATAAGAATAAAACCAAAGATAGCCGTGTAAGCGATTTTCTTTCCTCGGAGCGTTAAAAGGTGCTTGAGAATGATAATACATCCGTAGAAAAACCAACTCATCATCGTAAAAATGAGTTTCGGATTGGTATCAAATTGTAAATTCCTATCTAACATAATCCATATGATTCCCGTTATAAGACCTACGGAAATGCACAAAAATCCTCCATAGAGAAGCCTCATAATTGCCTCTTCAAGGGCTTCAAGTGATGGGAGATAGCCAAAAATTGATATGAGTTTTTTATTCTTGAGTGAATAATTTTCTATGAAAAAAAAGATTCCCAAAAGAAACGCTATTAAAAATGTTGCTTCTCCAATAATTGAAAAAAAGACATGAACGGGGAAGAGGGGATGACTAAAAAGATAATTATCGGTAACCTTTTGTGTTCCGCTTTCGAGTGATATGAGATACATAATAAAAATTATGGGAAGAATAACAAGCCTGGCAAGACGAGGTTTATAAAGAATATTGATAATAAATATAATACCAAATGCAGTCCACGAAATTAAAAAGAGGGCCTCGGTCAAATTTAAAGCCGGAAAGAGACCTCGATAAATAATCGTCACGATGATTGAAATCGTATGGAATACAAATCCTCCAAAAACAGCTCGGTCTATAATCTTTTCTTTGTGTGTATTTTTAAGCAGTGGAAACGTAAGAATTATCGTAGTTGCGATAAAATACGAAAAACCTGCTATTCCATTTAATGTATAAATTAGGTAATTCATTGCTTTGTATAGTTCCTTTTGCGTGTGAATAAAAGTAAACTTATTACTCCTATAATCATAATTAAAAACGATAATCCACTATTTCCTATAACGAGCTGACATCCATCTCCGTCAGTTTTAAATGACGATGATGGATTCGGAAGCTTTGAAAAATCGAGGTTTTGTTTTCCGGGAAATGAAGGCTCACAAGTTTCTCCTCTTATTTCTTTTTCACTACTTGTTACCTCACCTTCACGTAGTATGACATTGGTAAACTTTATTCCAGGCGAAATTATGAACCGAGTTGCAGCCTCGGGTATTTTTGTATGAAAGTTCGTAAAATCTTGGGGAATATTATTGTAGAATTCTCCACTGAAACTCGTCGTAATATTTTCAAAAATTCCACCAATGATTGTGCCGTTCAAT
>CAZRKD010000183.1:0-3681 GCA_964600515.1 uncultured bacterium | reverse complement strand
TCATCCATATTTACATCAATGATTTGTGCACCAGCATCGACTTGTTGTCGTGCAACGGTGAGAGCATCTTCATATTTTTCTTCACGAATGAGCCGCGCAAATTCTTTTGAGCCCGTAACATTCGTTCGTTCACCGATATTGATAAAATTAGAATCAGATCTGATCTCGAGAGTCTCTAATCCGCTAAAAGTAGGATGGGTGTTCTTTTTTGGATGGATTCGTGGATGGCACGTTTTCACCGCATCTCGGATTGCGGCAATGTGTTCTGGTGTGGTGCCACAACATCCACCAACGATATTTACGAAACCGCTTTCCGCAAATTCTTTAATGAGCGCCGCCATGATTTCTGGTGTTTGATCAAATCCACCAAATTCATTGGGAAGTCCAGCATTCGGATAACAGCAGAGCGCGCAATCCGCAAGACTTGAAAGCTCTTCAATATAGGATCGCATTTCTTGTGCGCCTAAACCGCAGTTTAATCCAACGCTGAAGAGTGGAGCATGAGATACTGATGCCCAAAAAGCAGATATCGTTTGGCCCGATAACGTTCTTCCACTTTGATCAATGATTGTTCCTGAAATCATGAGCGGAAGTTTTTTTTGTAGATCATCAAAACACTGTAAAACTCCATAGACTGCAGCTTTTGCGTTGAGGGTATCGAAAATTGTTTCGATCACCAATATATCAACCCCGCCTTCGATTAATCCTTTTGCTTGCTCATAATAAGCTCGGGCAAATTGATCAAAGATATAATTTCGATGGCCGGGATTATTTACATCTTGCGAAGCAGAAGCTGTTTGATTCGTAGGGCCCAAAGCTCCGGCAACAAATCGTGGCGATGCTGGGTTATCTCGAGTAAATCTATCTGCTACTTCTCGCGCAATTCGAGCAGCTTCAACATTTATTTGATATACCGCATTTTCGAGCTGATATTCTTTTTGACTAATCACCGTTGCATTAAACGTATTTGTTTCAATAATATCCGCGCCTGCATCCAAATATGCCGCATGAATTTCGCGAATCACATCCGGTTTTGTTATGCATAAAATGTCATTGTTTCCTTTAAGATCTTTTGAATGATTTTTAAACTGCGTTCCCCGAAAATCGGATTCACTAAGTTTATACCGCTGAATCATTGTGCCCATTGCACCATCGATGATGAGAATACGTTTTTGGAGAAGTTTATACAATGCGCTGATGCGCTCATTTCGTGAAGCTACCATAACGGCACTATAATTGTGACGTGGAAAAGTGTCAATTCATCAAAGGTGCAGACCAACTTATGCATACATTTGGTATGGGGCATATATAGTATTGAACATGGGCAATCATTTTTAGAATACTAACGACGAAGTTGAAAGGTCTAATGCTTGTAATTGGCGTTTAGCAAATTGCAACCGAAATCTCTGAAGCGATTGTTTCATGACAGATACTTCGTTCTGATTGTACAATGTTGTAACATGTTCGATCCAAATATCTCTTCCTTTCAATCCTTGCTCAAAGAGTGTTTTAGTAAATGGATCGGGGGCGATAACAAACCCTTGTGAATTGCCTTCAGTATAGAGCGATAGACTTGAGTATTTGTAATCAAAAACACTCTCAACAAGCCCAGCTCTTACCGGATTTTGGTAGAGATATTTAATGACATTGATGAGGTACTTTTCAGTATTAATAATCGTTGCATAATACCTGCCCCCAAATATATGGTTCACCGAGCGATGTTCGGCATTTAAAAACTTCGAAAGATTAGTCATAAAATAACACATTGCTTGACCCATATTATCTTTATTAAGAGTCAAAATCATATGAATATGATTCGACATAACCATGACATGATGTAAAGAAATAGTGAAATTGTACGGTAAACAATCAATCCATGAAACGATATCAAACCAATGTCGAATAACATCTAACAGAAATAATTTGTTGTTACATCGTATTGTAACATGAATGCAATCGCCTTTTTGTGGTGTTGGTCGTGCTGGCATACAAAATACATACTGCAAATAGTATGCCAAAATGTAAGGTACTGAATTTATGATTGATTGTTATGTAAGTCTCAAAATGGATACACGCTTAAAAATGCATTTTGTTTTCACAAGAATACATGTTTACCTAATTTAATGTAATAAAATGTGCCCCATACCAAATGTCATCAGGAGTTGGTCTGCACCTTATCCTAAACTTCCCTTCAGAGCCGTAAGCAAGCGTTCATGAATGTTTTCGAATCCGCCATTTGACATAATGAGAATAACATCACCGCGACGGGCGTCGCGGGATATTTTATCGATAATTGCAGTAACGCTGGGAAGTGAGTAGGCGTGCTTTCCAGATTCTTTGATTTTTTTCAGAACATTTTCGACATTCAAGCGTTCATTATCTTTGAGTGCTTCCGGCCGAAATACCGGTGCAATAATAATTTCATCGGCGTGAGAAAATGATATTCCGAGCTCTTTTTCAAAAATATTTCTTCGTGTGGAATTTGTTCGTGGTTCAAATATTGCCCAGAGTTTGCGTTTGGAATATTTTCGTTTAACTGCTTTTATGGTTTCTTCGATTGCTGTCGGATGATGAGCAAAGTCATCGATAACAATAACGTCATTGGCAATGCCACGAATTTCTTGGCGTCTTTTTACACCGGTAAAAGTTTTGAGCGCTCCTTTAATCATGTCGAGAGATATTCCTAAGCGATTTGCAAGCGCAATAGCTCCAAGCATATTAAGTAAATTATGCTCGCCGACGATACTTGAATTAAACGTCCCAAAAGTATTTCCCTGATAACTCACTAAAAATTCCATTCCTTCTTCATCAATTTTCTGTATACTCCCACTCCATTTTGCATCTTTTGAAAATCCATAGGTATCAATGGCGCATCTCGCTTTTTTAATGATATCTCGGACATTCGTACAATCTATACATGCCGTTAAGCTTCCCTCTTTGGGAATAAGCTCAATAAGATTTTCAAATTCGCGAATAATTTGCGCAAGACTTTGATAAATGTCGGCATGATCATATTCAATGCTTGTGATAATTGTGTGATAGGGTTGATAGTGCAAAAACTTCGGCCGCTTATCAAAAAATGCCGTATCGTATTCATCGCCTTCACTGACAAAGTAATTTCCAGATGCAAGTTTATAACTCTTTTCAAAATTCTTTGGAATTCCACCAACAAAAAAACTTGGCGCAGTTCCGGCGTAGTCTAAGATCCATGCCATGAGTGATGTTAACGTGCTTTTTCCATGCGTTCCTGAAACAACAATTGAAATTTTATCTTTAAGACAAATCTCTGCAAATGCCTGCGGAAAAGATAAATATTTTAATCCCTTTTCTAAAATATATTTTACTTCGGGATTATCACGTTTTGTTGTATTTCCAATAATGACTAAATCAGGATTATACGCAACGTTTTCTTCTTTGTATCCTTCGAGTAATTGAATTCCCAATCGTTTGAGTTGATCACTCATTGGCGGATACACATTTTGATCAGAGCCCGTAACCTCAAAACCTTTTTCTTTGAGCATCCCCGCAAATGAACCCATCGCGCTTCCGCAGACGCCTGTTAAATGAATTTTCTTGTAATTATACATCTCAATTCTCTCCTACGCTTCACGTACTATATTTTTCAAAAATTTCCCTGTATACGATTTATTATCTTTTGCAACTTCTTCGGGTGTTCCAACA
>CAZRKD010000182.1:0-3683 GCA_964600515.1 uncultured bacterium | reverse complement strand
GGCTCAAGCGACGGCTCATGTTATGTGAGTTTCTATGCGAGTGTATCAAGCTATAACGGAAAAGAAGAATTTTGGCCAAGCTATTCAGTCAATTGTTCATCATATGAAGATTGGAATGACTACTATTATCGCTATTTAACTTCAGATTCATATTCATGTGCAACAGCACAGCAAACGACTACAACAGCGACGTATACTGATTCTACATCATATAATTCTACTACATACTATGGTTACGATAGTCATGAAGAAGCCCAAAATGATTTCAATAGCCAGGGTAGCGAGGGAACCTACAAGGCTAGAATAGAAGCATATGCCTATTCATATAATTATAATGGAGGAGGAGATTGCTCAAGCTACACCGGTACATATGAAGTTGAGGTAAAGAAAGATGCCACTGAAGCTGCAGTAAGAATGAAAAAACCCGATGGCGTTGAGGTATTCTATAGCTTACCTTGTACGAAATCTTACGGTTATGAGAATTGTAGTTATTATGTGTATAGTCCCGTATATGACTCAGTATATTTTACTCCACCTCATTCAGATCAATACTACTCAAGCGATGCATATTTTAGTTATTATACGGAGATTAATTCTTGTGGGATAAGTGTTTATGGATCAATGGTAAAACAATAATTACTTCTTCTTAAATAAGTTTTCGAATTTGCTTTGTATATCTTTTTTATCGACGTGATGCAGATGTGCCTTACCTTCGATATATAAGAAGAATCCACAGAAATTGCCGGCACTTCGATCGGCGATATAGGCACTATTGGGTTCTCGACATTCATTTGTTGCACCAGGGTCATAGTATTTGCAATTATAGCAACAACGAAGTGGAGCGCTACAAAAATCACACACATCAAAGCGTGTGGGCTTTACCTCGAGATTAACTTCATTATGACATTTATAACAAAAAAACATGTTACACCATTTGTCTATCTTTAAAATAAATAAAATCACCTTCTTGAATTCGACTAAAGAGTTCGAAGGGAACAATCTTTTCCATCACCGTTGTCATCCGTGAATCTTTGGTGACCTTGTCTTTAAATTCAGTACCCGAGGTTGAAATAAAAAAAACAATAATAAGTAAAAAAATAACTGACTTAGCAAAGCCAAGTGCAGCACCTAGGCCTTTATTGATATTATTGAGAACATAATTTTCGCCAAGGATTACTTTTTCAGCGAGTGTAAAGATGAATTTTACGAGAAAATATATGGCAAGCCCAAAGAGAATACTTCCTCCGACCATATACGCTCCACTGTGAGCACTACCCCATAAATCGAGGGAAGTGAGAATATTTTTTGCAATCGTTGGCCCAAAAATGATAGCTAGAATAAAGGCAGTAAACGTAAAAATTTGGTTTAATATGCCTTTATAATAGCCAATTAAGGCAAAGATAACGATGATTACTAAAAAAATGATGTCTAATATCATATATAACTCCTCTTTACATAACCAATTTGTTTTATAAAATATGTATGATATAATTATCATATATGCAAGACAAAAGACTTAAAGTTATTATAAGTGATTTTCATGTTGGTGAAGGTCATCAAATGGGTATTTATAATAACTACGATGATTTTTATTTTGATGATGAGTTCACTGAATTTCTTGAGTATTACTCAAATAATGAGTACGACGGCATAGAAGTTGAGCTCATTATTAACGGAGATTTCTTTGATCTCTTAAAAGTAAGAACCGACGGGCAATTTAGTGAAAACATTACCGTTAAAGTTGCGCTTTCTAAATTACAACAATGCATACAAGGCCATCCAAAGGTTATTGCTGCGCTCAAAAAATTCATTGCAAAAGACAATCATTCGATAACCTACATTCCCGGAAATCATGATATTGAATTTATGTTTCCCGAAGTAGGAGATTATTTTGTTCAAACGATTTCTTCCCATGAACCAAAAAAGATTCGAGTCATTAATGATACTGATACCTACTTTCTCGAAGGCGGAATTCAGGTTCAGCATGGTCATCAATTTGAACCTGCCAATGCATTTAATTATCGCAAAATTTTTATCACAAAAGATGTTCCCGAGCCAATACTCGATCTTCCGTGGGGTAGCTATTATATGCTCAAAGTCGTTAATGGGCTCAAAACTGAAAAACCCTATGTTGATCAGGTAAAGCCAATTTCTTTATTTATTCTTCATGGGCTCTTACTCGATTTTCGTTTTACGATAAAATTTATTTGGATGACCATCTATCATTTTTTTAGAACTCAATTTGTAGAAAACCCCTTTCGCAAGAATAAACTTTTGCAAACGCTTCTCATTGTATTAACTTCAATTCGTTTTATTCCCGATCTTGAGGGAAATGCTCAAAAAATTCTAAAACACATCGTGAATATCAATGCGATTATCATGGGGCATAATCATAAGTTTCGCTATCGCGCCTTTGAAAATAATAAGCTCTATGTGAATACCGGTACCTGGACGCGTATGATTAATCTTGGCATCGATGATTTTGGCCACGAAATAAAACTCACCTATTGTGTGATTGAATATAATAGCAATGAAAAGCCAAAGATTTCATTGCAAGAATGGATGGGCACGCGTAAGCCTCATCGCAAAGTGAATTTTTAAGACTGAGTAGTGCATACATTCTTAAAATCACAGAACATGCAATTCTCTCGATTTTTTCCCGGTGTCGGTCCCCATTGGCCACTTGTAATTTTCGAGTACATGTCTCGAATACGATCTTCTAAATGAGATTTATTCATTGTTTCATTGAATTCAAAATAAACACGTTTTACTCCGGTTTCATGAAAAAGATAATGAGCTTCGCCGCTATTACAGGAAAGTCCTTGTGATTGAAAGAGTTGATGAATGCCATAAACATAAAGAGGAATTTGGAGAGAACGTCCTTCTTCAAGTGCTTTTTGGGTGATCGGCTGTTTTCCTGTTTTATAGTCAATGACACGAAGGCGATGATTTTTTCTATCGATATCGATCCGATCAATACGGGCTTTAATCAAGATTGATTCATGAGTATTAATAGAAATTCTTATCAGATTTTTTTTTGATTTACTGATCGGGTATTCAAAATAAAGTGGAATAAAATCTTCTTCACCTTTTTCACTCGCAAGATAGAAATTCACTTTTTCTTTAATAGTCTTTTGTACATACTGAATAATTCCGGGAAGTTTATGGATTAATTCATGTTCATGCTCTCTAAAGCTTTGAGAAAATGCCGTATCTAATGAAATTTTCTGAGAATAGAATTTGTAGAGTACTTCATGAGTGAGCGTTCCAATAAAATGAGCCGGCGGCATATAGTCTTCTCTATATTTTTCTTGACTATCAAGGCCAATGATATAGCGTAAATAGAATCGATACGGACACACCGAAAAATCTTCAAACATCGTTGGACTAAAAATCATATCATATTTTTTTTGTAGAAGTTCTTTGATATTTTTATTTTGTATAATCCCATTGTTGGCATAAGAATGTTTTCTTGTATCATTAAGAACCTGGCTATCAAAAAGCCTTATAACCTCAGGTTCGATATCGTATTTTTGAAAGAGAGGAAGTGGAGATAATTCTTTCCCGTTTATGTCAAAGCGTGAAAAAGATAGTATTGTTGTCGGAGCATCTTTTTTTAAAAACGCGGCCATAAACTGCCATTTTTCTTTCGTGCCATTTTCCATTGTAAGACCTGGAATAAA
>CAZRKD010000181.1:0-3695 GCA_964600515.1 uncultured bacterium | reverse complement strand
GGGAATTCGTTTAATATAGCGCGAGCTATTGCGAATAATGATTATGCTTATAAGCCCAATACCAATGCTCCACAGATTTAATAATGGCATTTCACGAAAAAGTACTGGCAATGAATCGATAAGATGTGCAGGTAATTTTTTTATAGGTAGCCCAAAGAGATCTTTTAATTGTGACGTAAATATAATTGTTGCGATGCCGGTTGTAAAACCAATAGTCACGGGATAAGGGATAAATTCGATAATTTGACCAAAACGTGCAAATCCCATGAGGATGAGAATAACCCCAGCCATGAGTGTCGCGACCGCAAGGCCCTCGTAGCCATACTGAGAAACGATGCTATAGACGGTTACAATAAAAGCACCAGTCGGCCCACCAATCTGTACACGACTCCCGCTTAAAACTGATATTATAAAGCCCGCGATAATAGCCGTATAAAGGCCTTGTTCAGGTTTTACTCCCGATGCAATTGCAAATGCAATCGCAAGTGGTAGCGCAACAATGCCTACGACGACCCCTGCGCTTGCATCTTTAAAAAAATCTTTTAGTGAATAACCTTCACGAATGACGGTCCATAGTTTTGGGATAATTAATTCTTTATGTTTCATATAACCCCGTAACTTGTATTATGTACTCTCTTTTAAGAGTAAACCATTTTTCTGATCGAGTGCGGCTTTGATAAATGCTCGAAAGAGGGGATGAGGGCTCATGGGTTTTGATTTTAATTCAGGATGGAATTGACATCCCAAAAAGTAGGGATGATCTTCAAGCTCTATAATTTCTACCAGATTTTTTTGAAGATATTTGCCACTAAATACTACCCCGTGTTTAGAAAACGTGTCTCGATATTTATTGTTAAATTCATAGCGATGGCGATGACGTTCAGAAATTAATTCTTCTCCATACGCTTCAAATGCCTTACTGTTTTTAATAAGCTTACAAGGATATGCACCAAGCCGCATTGAGCCACCAAGATCTTTAACATCTTTTTGTTCTTCCATAAGGTCAATGACGTTATATTCAACACGAGGATTAAATTCGGTGCTTGAGGCGTTTTTAAGTTTGCAGACATGTCGTGCAATCTCTATAACCGCAAGCTGCATTCCTAAGCAAATGCCAAAATAGGGAACTTTATGTTCACGAGCATAGGTAATTGCTTTAATTTTTCCATCAATGCCACGATCACCAAATCCGCCGGGAACTAAGATCCCATCAACTTTTTTGAGTTTTCCCAAGCCTTTTCCTTTTTCGAGTGATGCAGCATCGATATAGTCGAGCTTTACTTTTACATTATGAGAAAAACCGCCATGATAGAGGGCTTCAGAAAGGCTTTTATAAGATTCTTTCAGGTCAACGTATTTGCCAACAATTCCTATGGTGACTGTTCCCTGGGGATTTTTGATGCGATCGACGAGTGCTGTCCATTCTTTAAGCTCAGGCTTTCGTGTCCAGATATTCAAGAGCTCAATAATCTTATCATCAAGTCCTTCGTTATGAAATATAAGTGGAACTTCATAAATGCTTGCAACATCACGAGCGGTGATAACCGCATCAACCGGAACATTACAAAAGAGCGAAATTTTTTCCTTCATATCTTTTGAAATTTCTTTTTCAGTTCTGCAGAGTAAGATATCAGGTTGAATGCCGATTTCTCTGAGTTGCTTAACACTATGCTGGGTTGGTTTTGTTTTGAGTTCATCGGCTGATTGAATATACGGAACATAGGTTAGGTGAATGTAGATTGTATTCTCGGCCCCAAAATCATTTCGCATTTGGCGAATGGCCTCAAGAAATGGAAGGCTTTCAATATCACCAACCGTGCCGCCAATTTCAATAATTGCTATATCAACGTTTTTTGCTCCTTCAATAATCTTTTCTTTTATTTCATTGGTAATATGAGGAACAACTTGAATGGTATTGCCTAAATAATCCCCGCGACGTTCTTTAGAAATAACTGAGTAATAGATTTTGCCCGTCGTATAATTATTGAATTTTGAAAGACTCACATTTGTAAAACGTTCATAATGGCCAAGATCAAGATCGGTTTCTGTTCCATCTTCAGTTACATACACCTCACCATGTTGAAATGGATTCATGGTTCCGGGATCAATATTTATATACGGATCAAATTTTTGAAACGTTATCGTGAGTCCTCTATTTTCAAGAATATTTCCAATTGATGCAGCTGCAATGCCTTTGCCGAGCGAGGAAATAACTCCACCCGTTACGAATATAAATTTTTGTTGTTTTTTAGTCACACGAAGCTCCTAATTCAGGTAATTCCCCTATAGTGTTGAGTCCTACTAATTCTAAAAAATAATCAGTCGTACCATATAAAAGCGGTTTGCCTAAAATTTCTTTCTTGCCGACAATTCTGATAAGTCGTTTTTCAATTAATGTTTTTAGTAAAAAATACGATTCAACACCACGGATTTCTTCGATTTCAGCTTTCGTGATCGGCTGTTTATACGCAATAATGGCGAGTGTATCCATTGCTTGCGAAGATAATTTTTCGGGTTTTTCTTCCAAGTATTTAATAATCAAATCTTTATAATCAGGCTTTGTTCGCAATTGATATCCATCGGCAACAAATTCGAGAGAGAAGCTATATTTTGGATCGAGATACTCCATCTTCATTTCATTGAGTGTACTTACGATTTCATCCTCTGTGGCAGGAGTTAAAAGTTCCGTGAGCTTTTCTTTGGTAACTGGCGTATCGCTGACAAAGAGTAATGATTCTATCTTTTGTTTAAGCATAATTTCGATCGCGGATGATGGATTTCGTGTAAGAATCAAAACGAAGATCCAATATCCATCACCTAACATCCTATAACTCTAATCGGTCCAAAATTTTCCGTTTGTTCAATTCGTATTTTTCCTGCTTTGGTGAGTTCGAGTAAAGCAAGAAATTTAAGAACCACTACAATCTTTTCTTTTATTATATGTGCTATGTCTCTAAACCATAATTCGGATCGTTTTTCAACTTCCTTTTTGAGTTCTCGGAGCGCATCTTCAAGATGATATTTTTCAAGCTTCACAATCATTGGGGCCTCTTTTTTGTGTTCATCAAAAAATTGCATATACGTCGAAATAATATCATATTTTTCGATACTTACCTTTCGTTCATGAACGAAATCTCGAAGATTTATTTTTCGAGTAAAGACGTCTCGACCGAGCATATTTTTCTCAAATAATATTTTTCCCGCTTCTCGAAATTTTTTATATTCGAGGAGTTTTTGGACAAGCTCTTTTCGAGGGTCATCTTCTTCGGTAGTTTCTTCTTTTTGTTTCAGAAGCATTTGGGATTTGATAAATATAAGCTCAGCAGCTAAAAGCAAAAACTCGCCGATGTTTTCTTGATTATACGATGTCGTTCCCTCGATAAAGAGAATATATTGATTCAAAATATGGCTAATCGGAATATTATAGATATCGACTTCTTCTTTATTGATAAGATAGAGGAGAAGATCGAGCGGGCCTTCGAATATGTCTAATTTTATTCGGTAATCATCGTTCATGCAATTCCCGTTTTCAAAAGATCAATGACAAAAACGATTGGTATTGCCATATATCTATAAATACCGGTGAACAAAAAAATAATCATCAAAATAAATCCCATCTGCTCAAATGCATAAACTTTCGCAGCGTAGCGATTTGGTAAGATACCGGCCAAGATTCTGCTGCCATCAAGTGGAGG
>CAZRKD010000180.1:0-3696 GCA_964600515.1 uncultured bacterium | reverse complement strand
ATTTCCCGATGCAGCAGATGAGCAGCAACTTTCTCGGCTAACGGAAGAACGGGAAAGTTCAGGAATTCTTTATCCCTATGATTAAGTCAACTTGTCGTCATCTCCGCTTTTCTAGCTATTTTTATGAGATCTAGCAATCTATTTTCTCCAAGTGGCAGCATTAATTCTGCACTCTCTGCTGGAGTTTTTCCATGAAGCATACTGTGCGGATTGATATAATTATGCAGAATTTTGCATAGTGCCGATGTTGATGCTGCGCCTTCATGTGTTTGAAACACATTCAGAGCATCAAATCTCCTGCTCAGTTCCCGATTGTGCCTTTCCACAGCATTGTTATTATGCTTTAATCCAAATTTTTTACAGGCTATCGGCACACCAAAATTTAGTTTGGTAATTCTGTAAAATAATTTTTTCCACGCAGCCTTATAATTTCCAAATTTATCAGACACAAACAAAAATAATCTTCTTTTCTTGGCGGGCTTTTTTAATTCCTTCTTATATTTTTCCAGCATCTGTTTGTAGCACCATGTTTTTATTTGCTTAAGAAAAGCAACACACGCTTTCTTTGTCCTTTTTACGACGACAATTTCCGCAAGAACTAATTTAGTTTTGCTATCAATCGCAGTGAGCCTATATTCCCAATGATCTTTTACTCTGGTATATTTTTCATCAAAATGGATACGGCCCTTAATCTTTGGAGTGCCGAGTTTCTGCTCGTTTTTTTTAAAAGATGGGAATATTTAACTACCCATTTTCTAATTGCCCACCGCGTCACTTTAACATTGTCATGCTGTCGGAGATGCTCTTTTACTTTTTTTAATGAAGCACCATCACCATATTCATGCAGAGCACGGGCAATATGTTCTGGTTTTGTTCTCATTCTCTTAAATCCATCATCATGCACATACCATTTTTTACAGTCATGGCAGAAAAACTTTTGTTTTGAGCCGGAAACATTGTACCTCATTCCTTTTTTCGCCACATTATGTAATCCACACATTTCGCAAATAATCATACTTATCACCTCTAAAAACAATAAAAGAACAACTAATATTTAAAGATGACGTTTAGTAGACTTTGTCATAACTCCAAAACGTTTATAAAGTAGCCACTGCAGTATATAGATCGGTAGTGGTGGTAGAAAGCAATGGGTCTATCCCAGGAAAGTCCGCCCACCTCAAAAAGGCTACTCCCTCTGGGAGAAGGAGAAATCCTTGGCTCTGGCGGAAGAAACGACACGTCCATACCTTAGGATGATGATGGCGAAATCTCTTGCGAAAGGGATGAGTTAACCCGTGGACATTGGGTATGGGATCGATGGAACGGCGAAACCTTATCGAAGTGTAAGCTTCGAAAGGTCCCAAAGGACTTGTCCTTTGAGGACTTGGCCGGTGCAAGTTCAATTTGAACGCTCAGTAGAATGCTTTCATAGATCATCGACAATAGCCAAGTGCTGTTGTTTTGGGTCTTACAAAAGGCGGCTTATGCCACCCTACCAATTTTTTTTAGAGAAAGGTGATTTTGATGTTAAACAAAAATGACCATAACCATCGATGAATTATGCGACAGATTAGGAATTACGCAGGCAATACTGGAGGAAGAGTTCCGGGGGCGGCAAGCTTCTTACGACTTGCAAGCAAAATGGTATGATCGACGGTCACTACCATCAACTAAAGCAGTGGCGCCCATTGTCTGTGAACAATTACAATCAGTGGAAACCGCAGTGGAACTTGGCGCAGGCACTGGACTGAGAGTTTTGTATTATGCTCTGAATAATCCCACTACACAATTTCTGGCCATAGATAATGATCGAAATGCCACCGATATACTCAAAGAGAGAGTTAGAAAATTGCGAGTGCCAAATCTCCGAGTGCAAACAAAGGATATGTATGATTTAAAGGATAAATATGCTGCTGTTATCGCTCTTGATTGTTTTTTTTATCCCTCTGAAGACGACGCCATAACACAATGGGGAGCAAGTTGTATGCACTTTGGCCGCTTGGTTGATACATCTCAAGATAAAGCCTTCTTCTGCGTACCATTTTACGATCAGTTGGGAAGTAGATATGAAATGACTGAGCCGTATGCGGTCAGTGTTTTTCAAGAAGTGGGATTACGTCAGTTGGACGCTATGCCCTTTGAATTTGTGCAGCGAGATGACACACGCTGGAGTGGAAGAATGCTGTTGGCAAGGCCTTAATACCTTATTTTATCATACACCTTTTTTCTATGCCCAACTTTGATAATTAAGATCTGTAATTTTCCTTGATTAATCTCCAGAAGTACCCTATAATCACCAACGCGTAATTTATATGCGGGGTCTCCAACTAACTTTACAACAAAATTCTCGGGACGTATCCGTATACGCTCTAAGCTTTTACTGATTCTTTCTTGAACCTGTCTCTCTAATTTTTTAAACTGATGTAAAGCTGTGTCGGAAAAAATAATTTCATACATCAATATCACCTTAAAGGTCCAATTCTTTTTTTACCCTATCAAAGGTGTGTACTCGTCCAGCTTTAATGTCGGCTCTGGCTTGCGCCAATTCCTGCTTGGTTTGCTCGCTAATTTCTAGAGAATCTTCCATTAAATCCCAGATAACTTCTTCATAACTCTCTTTTTCATATATTTTTTTTTCTTTTAATTCTTGTAATAAATGTTCACTCACCTGAATCGTAGTTGCCATAGCTTGCTATAATTTACTATAATATTTAAATGTTTCTATGCAAAAACTTTATAAAACCCCCTCCTTATTATCTTCCTACATGGCCGATGACAAAATCAGACTTCCTTCCGGACTAGGGGGATTAACCCGTTACTTTGACGAATATAAATCAAAGATAAGCATTTCTCCGGGCATAGTCATTGTCATGAGCATCGTCATCATGGTTATCGTCATTCTGTTGCATACTTTTGGAAAACCATTCATTGGGGGATAGGATGAAAATTCAAATAGAAACCATTATTTTACTCATCTTCTTAGTGATGTTATTAACCTTGCTTATCCTCCGCTTATTAGGGGTAATACAATGAAAATCGACCCAGTTATTATGATCACCAGAATAGGGATGATAGTGTTATGTTTGGTCGCTCTTTATATGTTCTTTCTGATTATTTTTGGAAATTCTCCTACGGCAGCGGATATAGGGATAGCACTTACATCCGGACTGATCATTTACATAGTGCAAGCTAGCTTTCACCACGGAAAATTTGAAGGAGAAATGAAAGAATTTAAGAGCACTGCTATTAGTTCATTTAAGAATATCAAACAAGATATGGATATTATAAAACAAACTTTGCAAAGAATTGAACACCAGAGGAGGAGATAATTATGTTCCCCGGGATGAATCCACGTGACGTGCAGCGTGCGATGAAACAGCTCGGAGTCAAACAAGTTGAAATCCCTGCCACAGAAGTCATTATCCGCACGGCCGAGAAAGACATCATTATTCGTGAACCTTCCGTCCAGAAAGTGAACATGATGGGGCAGGAGAGTTTTCAAATCACCGGAGAGGTAGTAGAGCAAAGTCGTTCGAATGCTCCCGAAATTTCGGAAGAGGATGTTAAAACTGTCATGGAGCAAGCGGGCGTGGATAGAAAAACTGCCTTGCAATCAATTCAAGATGCAGATGGAGATTTAGCGCAGGCGATCATAAATCTTACAAAATAAGTACGAACTTTTTTATAATTCTCTCA
>CAZRKD010000179.1:0-3752 GCA_964600515.1 uncultured bacterium | reverse complement strand
GCTTATAAGCATAATCATTATTCGCAATAGCTCGCGCTATATTAAACGAATTCCCGGATCGCTCATTGCAATTCTCTTTACAACAGTGGCTGTACATTTTTTTCAACTTCCGGTCGAAACAATAGCCGAGCGTTTTGGAAGTATTCCCATGTTACTCCCAACGCCAAGATTACCCTTTGTTTCATGGGAGGTATTGCGCGACCTCATACGACCAGCAACAACGATTGCTATATTAGCAGGGCTTGAATCACTTTTATCTGCAATCGTAGCTGATGGTATGACTGGTTTTCGACACCGCCCCAATATGGAGCTTATTGCTCAAGGAGCGGCAAATATCGGATCTGTTCTCTTTGGAGGAATACCGGCAACAGGCGCCATTGCAAGGACCGCAACAAATATAAAAAATGGAGGCCGAACTCCATTTGCTGGAATAATTCATGCAGGAGTACTCCTTCTTATTTTACTTCTTGCGGGAAAATGGGCAGGCTTAATCCCTCTTACAACACTAGCCGCAATTTTAGTCATGGTTGCATATCACATGAGCGAATGGAGAATATTTCTAAGGCTTTTTCGAAGCCCCAAAAGCGATGTAATCGTTCTCTTAACAACCTATCTTCTCACCATTTTAATCGATCTTACGGTTGCCATTGAAGTTGGTGTCGTGCTCGCTGCATTTTTATTTATGAAACGAATGATGACTGTTTCAGAAATTGGACCCATAAAAGAAACGTTGCAAGCCTTTAATAGAGAAGAGGAAGAAAATAATTTTAAAAAGTTAGAAATTCCAAAAGATGTTGAAATATTTGAAATCAATGGCCCATTCTTTTTTGGTGCTGCAGATAAATTTAAATCCGTTTTACATGAAACAACAAAAAAATGTAAAATCCTCATTTTACGGATGAGTAATGTACCAACGATCGATGCTACAGGCATACGCGCCCTTGAAGATATTGTCGATAAGACCCATCATGAACATACGACCATTCTTCTTGCCGGTGTTCAGAAATTACCAAAATCAGTCCTTAAAACCTCAGGCCTTCTCGATAAGATTGGAAATGACAATGTTCTTTCCTCAATCGAACATGCCTTAAAACGAGCCAAAGAATTATTGAAATTATTAGAGCCTATTGTTCGATAATGTTCTTTTTTGCATTTATACACAACACGTGCTATACTGTATTACACTATGTGCAAATCGCATATGGCATCAATGATTTAAGAATAGAATTCTTTCTTGACTTTCTAATTTTATGCAGTTATAGTACACAAGAATAGCAACTTTTGTGCAGTAGATATGGATATTGGAACTTTAAAACAAATTATTCTCGATCAGCGAGAAGAAATTGAAGAAACAAATAAGAGAGAATATATTATTACAAGAAATGTATTAGATAGGTACAAAAAATATTTACCATCCAAGCAAATAAAAATAATTACGGGTCCACGAAGGGCAGGAAAATCAACAGTATGTTATCAGTTGCTCAAAAATAAAAATTTTGCGTACATCAATTTTGATGATGAAAATCTTATTAGTCTTCAAAAAGAAGACTTTAATAGAGTTCTTAAAGCTTTCTATGAACTCTACAAAAATGTTCAGTTTATCTTTCTTGATGAAATTCAAAATATTGAAGGTTGGGAATTATTTGTTAATCGATTAAAAAGAAAAAATTTTAATATGGTTATTACGGGAAGTAATTCAAAACTGCTCAGTAAAGAATTAGCTTCTCATCTTACCGGAAGGCATTTTTCCTTAGAACTTTTTCCTTTTTCATTTCGTGAATTTTTATATTTTCACAACGTATCGTTTAAGAAAGAAGATGTTACTTCACAAGAAGAGTCTTTACTTAAAACTGAACTGCAAAAATACATGACACGTGGAGGAATTTCTGAAAGCTATCGAGAACCAGAGCCGCAAAAATATTTACAATCACTCTACTCTTCAATTATCGGTAAAGATATAATTATGAGATACCACATTAAATACATTAAAGCCATCCGCGAGTTGTCGCTGTATTTACTATCGAATTTTTCATGCAGAATAACGTTTAATAAATTAAAAAATATTTTTAGTTTGCGAAGCGTTCATACAGCACAAAATTATATTTCATATTTAGAAGAAAGTTATGTTGTATTTCTTATAGAAAAATTTTCATATAAATTAAAAGAACGAGTATCAGCTCCACGCAAAGTATATGTGTATGACACGGGTTTGGCGTGCGCGGTCGCAAGTAGGATCACTGAAGATTTTGGAAGATTGTATGAAAATATTGTTGCCATTGAATTAATGAGACGAAAATCCGTTCGCAGTGATTTAGAAATATATTATTGGCAAGATTATTCAGGGAGAGAAATAGACTTTGTAGTAAAAAAGGGATTGAACATAACTGAATTAATCCAAGTGTGTTATGATATTGATACGTATGATACTCGTATACGAGAACTTCGTTCATTTATCAAGGCAGGTAAAGAACTTACCTGTGATAGATTTATTGTTCTCACGCAAGAAAAGACAGGAAAAGAGAAGTTTGAAGATAAAACTATCGAATACATTCCTTTATGGAAATGGCTTTTGGAAGATGTGTTGGAAGTATAGCCAACACAAAAAAATTCAATATGTTCCTTGAGTGATATCTACAAGAAACTCAATAATTAATTAATCTACTTCTCTTTTTTTGCATTTATACACAATAAATGCTATACTATATTAATGGTAAGCCCTATTGATATGGGTTTTTTCTTGCTATATAGTTTTTTTTAGTTAGATTAGGTACATACACATTATGGCATTTGACCTCAAACAAACACTGAAGCTGGGACAGCAGCTCGTCATGACGCCGCAGTTGCAGCAGGCGATTCGCCTTTTGCAACTCAATCGCATTGAACTAGCCGAACTCCTTCGCGAAGAACTTCTCGAGAATCCTGTTTTGGAAGAAGAACTCGAAGATGAAAAGCTTGAGGATGAAGAAAAAGACAAAGAAGAAGAACCTAAAAAAGAAGAGATGAAAGAGTTGAAGGGAGAAGGCGAAGGAAAAGAAGATTTCGATTGGGAAAATTATGTTCAAAACTATACCTCAACGAATGAATCATTTATACATAATGTAAATCCCGATCTCCCCTCATATGAGAGTACGATTCAGAATAAAATGACATTGTCGACGCATCTTCTCTGGCAACTCCGAATGACAGCGGGAAGTGATGAAGAACGATCAATTGGAGTTACGCTTATAGGAAATATCGACGATAACGGTTATTTAAAATCAAGCTTAGAAGATATAGCCGAAAAAAATGGACATTCATATGATGAAATCGAAAAGGTTTTAAAAAAAATTCAAGCATTTGATCCTATTGGAGTTGGAGCACGAGACTTAAAAGAATGTCTCTTACTCCAAAGTAAAAACCTTCCGAATCAAGAATTGATTGAACAAATTATTATGAATCATCTCCATGATTTAGAAATAAAAAATTATAAATATATTCAGAAAAAACTGAACATCCCGTTGCGAAAAATCATTGAAGCGGTAAAAGTAATATCAATTTTTGATCCAAAACCTGGTAGGCCATTTTATGAAACAAATGACCAATACATAACTCCCGATATTTATATTTATAAAGTTGGCGATGAATTTATTATTGTGCTCAATGAAGATGGCTTGCCTCGATTACGGATTAGTCAAACCTATAAAAATCTTTTGGGAAAAGAAAAGGCAACGCTTAATGAAAAAGATTATATTAATGAAAAATTAAAATCTGCT
>CAZRKD010000178.1:0-3779 GCA_964600515.1 uncultured bacterium | reverse complement strand
CCAAAGCCAATAATAAAAAAACTCAAACTCTCACCACGAGAACTTGCTCTTTATGAGGGTACGATACTTATTCTAATCAAAGGCTCGTATAACAGAAATAGTGAAGATACAACATGTAGAATAGCAATACACTATCAAGCATGTAATGATGTAAGCTGTTTGAACCCGACATCAAAAATAATAAATTTGAGCCAAGAATTAATTTCCAAAAAAGTATCATATAATCAAAAATTTCAAAATCTTTTCTTAGGTGGAAATTATATACTCGCATTTTTATTACTCTTCATTGCAGGACTTCTCATGAACCTTACGCCGTGTGTGTATCCCATGGTTCCTATAACGATCGGATTTTTTACCCTCCAAGCAGAATCACGCGGGCGAAAGCTTCTCTTCTTAGGAATAACATATGCATTGGGAATTTGTAGCACCTATTCCCTTCTCGGCTATTTTGCAGCAACAACCGGCAACATGTTTGGCATGTTTTTACAACATAAGCTTGTCTTACTTGGCCTCGGGCTTTTTATTTTCTTGCTTGCGCTCTCCATGTTTGGTCTTTTTGAAATACGAATTCCATCGATGCTTCTTCCCAAAGAAGGAAAGAAAGGTATTCTTGGTTCATTTATTATGGGTGCAAGTTTAGGTCTTGTTGCAGCTCCCTGTATTGGACCATTTATTTTAGGGCTTCTTGCATTTGTATCAAATCTTGGAAATAAAACACTGGGATTTTTAATCTTTTTTGTTTTTTCTTTAGGGCTTGCCTTTCCGTATATATTCCTTGCACTCTTTTCGGGCTCGCTTAAAGCGCTTCCTAAATCTGGCACATGGCTTATGTGGGTTAAACGAGTATTGGGAATCATTCTTCTTGCACTCGCCATCTATACGGTTTGGCCAGTACTATCGTCTTTTATTACTTATAAAGATGATAGCGGATCGCAAAAAATAGAATGGCTATCGTATCGGCAAGGCATTATCGAAGAGCTTAAGACTCATGGAAAACCCCTTCTCGTTGATTTCTATGCTGATTGGTGTTTTCCCTGCCATATCATGGATGAAACAACATTTTCCGATGATCGAGTTGTGGCCGAGCTTAAACGATTTGAACGCATTAAAGTAGATCTAACATTTGATTCAGATGAAAAAGAAGTACTTGCCCAAAAATATGAAATCCGCGGAGTACCGACCTATCTTTTCTTTGATTCCGAAGGACGATTTCTTAATGAAAAGACGCTGAGCGGAGCAGTCGATGCCGACGAATTCTTAACTATTCTCAAAAATATACCATAAAACAATAGAGGCGTCAGACAAGTCGCCCCTTACTGATTAGAAAAAGAACTACATTGGTTTTTCTAATTTAATGACGGAGAAGACTGCATCGCAAGGATCTTTCAGGACTGCAAATCGCCCTACTGTTGGAATATCTTGTGGGCCCATAAGGATTGTAGCACCTAAGGTTTTAGCCTTATTCACGGTAGCATCGCAATCAGTTACGCTAAAATAGGTATTCCAAAAAGAGGGCATATTTTTATCAGGTGTTTGCATCATGCCGCAAACCATGGTTTCACCTTGCATAAACGTCGTGTATTTTGTCGGTCCAAATGTTTGAACTTTTGGTGTCCATTTGAAAAAGTTGGTATAAAATTTTCCTGCGGTATCGGTATTTGTCGTTAATAATTCACTCCAACAATAGGTGCCGGGTGTGCTCATGGTGGCCATTTCGCCTTCGTGAGTGCCCGTTGTTTGCCACAGAGCAAATGATGCCTTTGTTTGGTCAGTAATGACACACATTCTGCCGATCGTACCAACGTTCCATGGTTCTCCACAGGGCGTAGCTCCCAATTGCTTTGCTGCCTTTGTGCATGTATCAACATTTTCTACCTGGACATACCCCATCCAATGCGAAGGAACTTTATGTTTTTCTTTCATTTCTGTCGTAAGCTCATAGAGACCCGCAACATCTTTTCCTTTAATTTGTGCATGAGCATATGTTCCCATATCTCCCATGTCGCTGTCTTTAAAAGTCCATGTAAAAAGTTTGCCATAAAAATCCTTTGCCTTCTTTAAATTTGTTGTTCCTGTGTCTACCCAACAAAAGGTATTGTTCTTCATCGCTGTCATAAAATCTCCTTTTTGGTTATTGTTATAAAAATATGATAATTATTGATTAATTGAGAGAATGAGTCAAATGAGTTATGGTTATTCACACGTTGTATCCCCTATAAAGTTTTCAAAATCGCCATCAGGATCGACTCCAGTGATAAGCCATGTAATTGTAACTGCGCCAGCTTGATTTGCAAAAGTTGTTGTACGATCTACTGTAATCTCTTGCCCAGGAAGAATAGTTGTATCAGTAAAGAGCTGCGAGAGCGAATCTTCTTGAAACACAGACTCATTAATCGTAGTTCCACTCGAAA
The DNA here is from genome assembly GCA_964600515.1 of uncultured bacterium. Classification (GTDB taxonomy): domain Bacteria; phylum Bdellovibrionota_F; class JAHFAK01; order JAHFAK01; family JAHFAK01; genus JAHFAK01. The sequence continues at coordinate 1,368 of CAZRKD010000178.1, read as the reverse complement.
TTACCGATTCACGTGAATAAACGATCTCAAGAGGCTTACCGCGAATTTCTTGGAAGCTCAGTGAATAGGAACATGAAACACTTGTCGCATCAACAGCTACTTCGGTAATTGGATCAGGAGAAAAGACCAGTATATTCGTAAATGTTACAACCTGATTTTTTTCGCCACACGCTAGAATATTTAAAATAATAAATAATAAAATTACACGTTTCACAAAAATCCTTATTGATTAGTCACTTGTTATATATTACAAAATTCACTTGATTTAACAAGGCTGAAAAAAAATGGAAGAAAAATTACAAAAAATAAAAGACGAAGCTTTATTAGATATTGCGAAATCGGAAGACGAAACAACACTTCGAGATATTGAAGTTAAATATCTCGGGCGTAATGGAATGCTTACGTCAATACTTCGCAATGTGAAAGATCTTCTCCCCCATGAAAGGCCAATTGTTGGTAAGCTAGGCAATGAACTTAAAACAACAATCGAAAAAGAACTCAAAGAAAAGCTCGGAAAAATTACGGCCGAAAAAATTAAAGTTCATGAGAATGAATGGATAGATATTTCAGCATATACTCTGGAGCCAAAGATACAAGGCCATCTCAATCCTCTGACAACGTTACAATTTGAACTCGAAGATATTTTTTCAGGTATGGGGTTTCACATATGGGAAGGTCCATACCTTGAAAAAGAAGAATATAATTTTACGGCGTTAAATATCCCAGAAGATCATCCGGCTCGTGATATGCAAGACACATTTTGGATTGATAATAAACATGTTTTACGTACACATACTTCACCGGTGCAAATTAGAGCGATGCAAAGCATTAAGCCTCCCTTACGAGTAATCGTGCCCGGAAGAGTCTTTCGTTATGAAGCTACTGATGCATCTCATGAAAATACCTTTCATCAGATTGAAGGCCTTATGATTGATAAAGATGTATCTATTGCTCATCTTATTTATACCATGAAGACATATCTCACAGCAATCTTACACAAAGATATTGAAATTCGCTTACGCCCTGGCTATTTCCCCTTTGTAGAACCGGGACTCGAACTCGAAATCAGCTGTATATTTTGCGATAAAAAAGGATGTTCTATTTGTAAACACGGCGGATTTATTGAACTCATGGGATGTGGCCTTGTGCATCCGAATGTTTTGAAATATGTAAATATTGATCCCAAAATCTATTCTGGTTTTGCCTTTGGCATGGGACTCGAACGACTCGTTATGCTCAAATATAGAATTAATGATATACGTTATTTTCTTGGTGGAGATGTGAGATTTATTCGGCAGTTTTAATTTTATAAGCGAGTAGGTATATATGTTCTTTTTTTATTTTATATCGACGTCGCTTCCATAAATA
>CAZRKD010000177.1:0-3789 GCA_964600515.1 uncultured bacterium | reverse complement strand
TGCATGAGCCCATTTATGAAAGAGATTAGTAAGTACGGTACCAATAATCACCATATTACTAGTAAAAATACCAAGCTGTGCCCATGGATTATCTCTAACATAAAATATTATTGCGAGCAGTATCCCTTGTAATGGAATTGCAAGCATGCAGCTATTTCCGATCGATACCGCAATGCTATGCTTACACATTGCCTGTGGTTCAATATGATGCCATCGAAATGGCTCAATAAAATTGGGTCCGATAATGGGAGTCGTGGGTGATCCATAGCTATCAGCTAAGTAGTGCGCAAAACCAGTAATGATATCAGAAAGAAAATAACCAAAGAAGGCAAGGGGAATAATAAAAATATAGTCGATAGGACGTAAAAACGAGAAATTATAGCCAAGCGAGAGTGCTGTCGAAAAGGGAAAAAGCAAAACACTTGTCCATTCTAAAATATTATGGAGTCCTCTTTCATGAAAATCTGGAGTGTCGAATACCTTCTCTTCAACCTGATTCATGGGGCAATAGTATATACAAATCTATGGGGGCATCAATGAAAAAATCTTAAGGTGCAGCCCAACTAATGAAGTCATTTGGTATGGGGCATAGTTCATAAGTGGGGCTGCACTTTCTTCTCTTCTAAGAAATAGATTATCAGCCTGAAGGGTTAAGAATCATTAATAAATCCAATTACTTAAAAAATACTATCTTGTATTTTCTAAAAAAGAGAGTATACTATATATATATGCAATACATTTCCAAAAGAAAAGCATGGTCGATATGGGTTCTCATAAGCGCATGGATATTTCTTATCGGTGGAACTATTTGTGCATTTGCGTGTGAAGTTTCTCGCATAAAACAAGCGCAACATTCCTGTTGTCCAGATAAAGATACATCAGCAAAAGATTCGAAATCTCAAAAATGTTGTAAGGCTGAGCAATATGTTTTGCATAAAGCAATATCTTTTAATGACGAAACTGCCCAACTCGTTCAGACACTTGTTTATGTAAATTTTGTGCAGCAATTTTCTTACATACGTGAAAGAATAACATTAGAACCGCAAGCAATTCCAAAATTACATTCCAAAAATTCTCTTACTATTTCTCATAAAAAACTTCTTATTTAACAAACAACCATACTATAATGTTTATGTAAAACTCTTTAAGGAAAGAGGTGTGTATGGTTTATAGAAAGTATGTATTTTTTTTCGTCGTTATCTTAAGTATGAATTACGAAGCTAACGCGAAAATGATTTCATTAGAAGAAGCAGAAAAAATAGTTTTAGAACATAATCCAGATATCGGTGCATCGGAGTTTCGAAAAGAAGCGGCCAACGAGCGCGTGCCACAGGCGGAAGCACTTGACGATCCCATGATTGGCGTTGAATTTTATAATACACCGATTGATTCGATTGATGTTACCAATGCTGATGACATTGATTTGAAAATTCGTCAGAATATTCCTTTTCCGGGAAAGCTTCGAACACGAGGTGATGTTGCACGTTTTGATGCTCGTCTTATTTCACAAAAAGAACAAACACGTATTCAAGATATTGTGTATGATCTTCGGATGACCTATTATACATTATGGACACTCGATCATCTCATTGAGGTAAATAAGAACATTCAAAAAAATGTAGATGCGCTTGTTGCTTCTCTCAAAATTTCTTATGCAATAAAAAAATCTTCGCTCGATGCTTTCTTAAAAGCCGAAATAGATTTGTCGAAACTTAAAAATGAAGCGATTGTTCTTTCTGCTGAACGTGAGACCCATCTTGCGCATTTGAAAGCTCTTTTGGGGACAGCTAATCATGAATCAATCGAGCTTAGAGATTCACTGTCAAAAGTGAATGTGCGATGGACAGTTGATGAGCTTCAAAAAATTGCAATGAATGAACGACCGGAACTCAATGTTTTAGCTGCTCAAATCGAGCGAGATAATGCAAATGTTACGAGTGTAACAAAAAATCTTATCCCTGATTTTTCATTCGGCTTTGCCTATAAAGAAAAGCCATTGGGCAAAAATGTCTGGGTATTTGAGGCAATGATTAATGTTCCGATCTTTTTTTGGAGCAAAAACAAAGCCGAGATTCGTGAAGCAAAGCTCGAAAAAATGGCAAGCGAAAAAGAAGAAGCTGCACTTCGTTTACACACCTATCATGAAGTTGAAGAAGCCTATAATGCAGTGAAAGCAGCAAATGAAATCATAGCTTCATACGAAAAAGATATTTTGCCACGTGCCCAAACAAGTCGAGCGATTGCACAAAAAGCGTATGAAGCACGTACGGGCAATTTAACAGCATTTCTTGAAGCCGAGCGAATATACTTCGAACTTGAAATTCCCTATTACGAAACCCAAGGCAAATTAGGTAAATCAAAGGCTCGACTCGAGCGAATAATTGGAATTCGATTGGAGGACTTATGAAAACAAAAATTATTTTAGTATTTTTAGGAATTTTTTTAGTTATTGGAATTACGAGTTTAACATTCTGTACGGGAAACAAAGAGACAAAAGAAAAATCGAATATAGAATATTACACGTGTCCAATGCATCCCCAAATCCATGAAGAAAAGCCAGGCGAGTGCCCGATTTGTCATATGAAGCTTGTGCCGGTGTATAAAGAAGGAAAAGAAGAGCAGGCAGAAGGAAAAAAACATACACGAGGGCTTACTATTTCAACTCTGCGACAGCAATTAATCGGCATTCGAACCGAAGAGGCGCGCATGCAATCGGTAAGTAAAAAGATTCGGACGGTTGGACGAGTTGCGTACGATCCTGAACTTGCAATTGCCCAGCAAGAATATTTACAAGTAATTAGATCAAGTCCTCTATTAAAAGAATCAGCAGCAACGCGGCTCAAGCTTTTGGGAATGAGCGATGATGAAATTACTTCCCTTGAACGTCGAAAAAAAGATGTTCGAAATCTCTATCTACCTCAGAGCAATGATTCGTATTGGATCTATGCGACGCTTTATCAAGAAGATATTCCACTCGTAAAAATTGGCACAAAAGCGATGATTTTTTTAGATGAAACATCAAATAATGAAATTGATGGAGTTGTTCGGTCGATTGATCGAACGATTGATCCCATGACTCGATCAGTGCGCGCGCGAGTTGAGATAAAACATACAGAAGAATTACTCAAACCAGATATGTTTGTGACCGTATATTTAATTATTCCTTTGGGAGACAGAATTGTTATTCCAAAATCAGCGGTTCTTACGACAGGCAAAAGATCGCTTGCATTTATCGTTTCAGACGAAACGCATTTCGAGCCTCGCGAAATCTCACTCGGAGAGACGCTCGAAGACACGTTTATTGTTGAGAAGGGAATTAAAAAAGGAGAACGCGTTGTATCGTACGGGACATTTCTTGTTGATTCTGAATCAGAATTAAAATCAGCAATTTCAGGATCCCTAGAATGCCCTTCCGGACAAACGTGGGATCAGGGAATGTCAATGTGTATGCCGGGAGAGAAAACAGAGGGAGGTGGTTATGATCACCAAAATCATTGATTTTAGTGGCCGCAATAAATTTATTGTTATCACGATAGTATTCGCAGCCGTTTCAATTGGAATATGGAGTTTAAAAAATATTCCTCTCGATGCAATTCCTGATCTTTCGGATACACAGGTTATTATTTATTCAAAATGGGATCGTAGCCCTGATATTATTGAAGATCAGGTTACGTATCCAATTATTACGGCGCTTTTAGGATCACCGCATGTTAAGGCAATTCGAGGATTTTCTGATTTTGGATTTTCATATGTGTATGTCATTTTTGAAGATGGAACTGATATATATTG
>CAZRKD010000176.1:0-3795 GCA_964600515.1 uncultured bacterium | reverse complement strand
CATGGGCGTCATTCCCCCAAATTCAACGCTAATATTTGAAGTTGAATTATTGAATGTAGAATAAAATATATTAACGAGAAAAATGTGAAAGTTACGAACATCTTCTCATTCGGAAACACCACCCAACTTGAACTTCCGCTTTTTAGTTCGAAAGTTCCAGCAGGTTTTCCCTCGCCTGCAGATGACTTCATTGAACGATCGCTTGATTTAAATGAATTTCTCATTAAGCATCCTGCAGCTACATTTTTTGTAAAAGTCGAAGGCGAATCGATGATAGGCGCTGGCATTCATTCGGAAGATATTTTAATTGTCGATCGCGCCCTCAATCCTGAAGATAAAAAAATAGTTATCGCGATTCTGAATGGAGAACTCACGGTCAAACGATTACGAAAACAAAATGGCCGAATCTTTCTCGAAGCAGAAAATCAAGCTTTTAGTACTCGTGAAATAACCGATACGAATGACTTTCAAATTTGGGGAGTCGTTACGTATGTTATTCATGCGGTGTAAATCATGAAGAACATTTTTGCCCTTGTCGACTGTAATAATTTTTTTGTTTCCTGTGAACGGCTCTTTCGGCCAGATCTCATGGGCAGGCCTGTTGTCGTTTTATCCAATAACGATGGATGTATTGTCTCGCGATCAAATGAAGCAAAAGCTCTCGGACTACCCATGGGAGCACCGATATTTAAATGGAAGCATATTATTAATCGCCATAATATAACTCTTTTTTCATCAAACTTTTCTCTCTATGGCGACATCTCAGCACGAGTTATGAGTGTGCTATCAGATTGCGCCCCTGCAATGGAAATCTATTCTATTGATGAAGCATTTTTAGATGTGAGTGACGTACCGGATAAAAATCACTATGGTCACACTATTAAAGATCGCATAGCTCAGTGGGTTGGCATTCCTGTTTCAATCGGTATTGCGTCGACAAAGACGCTGGCAAAAGTTGCAAATCACTATGCCAAACACGATACAACTTTTAATGGCGTATGCTCTCTTACTGATCAATCTCTCATTGATTCTTATTTATCGAATGTACCGATTAAAGATGTTTGGGGTATTGGAAGGAATTATTCAAAGCTCTTACAAAAGTATGGAATCGATACAGCATTAAAACTCAAAAATGCCGATGATGTGTGGATAAAAAAGAAGCTCACGATTTGCGGACTGAAGACTGTAGGGGAACTTCGAGGAATTCCCTCAATCAAATTCGACGATGCACCGGCCTCACGAAAATCAATTTGTAGCTCTGAAATGTTTGGAAAATCAGTTACCGAACTTTCTGAACTCAAAGAAGCCCTTGCAACCTATGTTGCTCGCGCAGCAGTCAAATTACGTAATCAAAGACTTCTTGCACATACAATGACTATTATACTGGCGACGAGCCGCTTTAATGAAGCATCTTCTCGCTATTATAATAATCTAACTCAAACCCTCGATTATCCAACTGCCTATACCCCTGCCCTTATCACAAGCGCAAATAAGGCCTTAGAAAAATTGTATCGAAGAGGATATAGCTATAAAAAAGTATATGTAATTCTTACGGGATTAATTGCTGAAAAATCGGTGCAACCTGAATTCTTTTCTCCCCTGTATTCAGGAAGCGCACATGAAAACCTCATGAAGGCACTTGATCATATTAATAATCGTTGGGGAGCTTCTACGCTTAAGAGCGCCGGCGAAGGCACACAAAAATCGTGGAAATCGTTTCGTACGTATCGATCAGGAAATACAACGACGAAATGGGATCAATTACCGAGGGTTAAGGCTTAGTTAATTCAGAAATTAAAAAAGTTACCATTATTACTTTGCGTAAGAAATCCTTCTTTGCTTTCCCCAATTTGCTGTAGGTTCTAATGCATGAAGCGCATATTCTTTTAGAACAAAATTAATGAGAGACTGATAGGGAATTCCTTTTTTAGATGCTACTACTTTAAAATAATGAATCACTAAGGGATCAACGCGCATTGTAACTGATTCTTTAATACGCTTGAGATATTTTGGTTCAGCTCGTTTTAATTTTGAAAAATCATATTCCTTTCTCATAGTTTTATCTCCTATAAAAAATTTTTCGTTCTTTTGGCGTTACCTTCCGTGCAGAAATAATTCTTATTTCAGTTCCTTGTCGATTTTCACAATGCACAACAAGAAGCAGGCGTCCTAGCCTGACTTTACCAACAGCTATATATCTATCCTCATTACTCGAGTGTTCTGGATCATAAAATACTTCGAAAGGAAAATTACAAAATATAGTTGCAGCTTCTTCAAATGAAACATCATGTTTTCTAATATTTTCTCTATTCTTCTCATCATCCCAAACAAACCGTAATTCCATATTAACATTGTACATACAAAATGTATTGTGTCAATGGAGAATTGATTCCCCTGGGCATGCCCGGGGTACTTACCGTTACAACTTCAGACGAAGTTGACCTGAATCCTGGCGTTCTCGATATTCTACGTAGCGTTTAATGGTTTTTTCATCTACGCCTACGCTACTCACAAAATATCCAGGCGACCATACAATATTTCCTGACCTCCTGACGTTTTTTCCTACTTTATACGGTGAAAAGAACTTCCGGAGTTGTCATCCCGGCGAAGGCCGGGATGACATTTTGAGGATCCTTTGAATCGATTACAACCGTTTTTGCCCTCAACCCTCTGTATTTACTAAACTCTATACAAATTGTTCATTACGCTGTCGGACAGTAGTGATATAATGCATAAATGGAAATTTGCTCGCGTAGAATTTTTGCCCCCAACAGGAATCGAACCTGTAGCTCGGGATTAGGAATCCCGCGTTTTATCCATTGAACTATGAGGGCTTCGTTAGGTTTTAGTTGTTAGGTTTTAGGTTTTAGTTCCCCAAATGTAAAGTTGTTTTTATTCTTTAGGATCTAAAGCATCGCGAAGGCCATCGCCTAAAAAGTTAAAGGCAAGTATCGTAATAAAAATAAAAATCCCTGGCGTAAGAATCCAAGGATAAAGAGAAAGATACTGAATATTTTGTGCTGATGTAAGCATATTACCCCAACTTGCATAGGGTTCAGAAATTCCTAATCCTAAAAACGATAATGAAATTTCTCCTAAAATATAATAGGGAACTGAGAGTGTGGCTGCTATAATAATATAACTATAAGTATTAGGTATTATATGTTTTATAATAATACCACAATTACTTACTCCCAAAACACGTGCAGCAATGACATAATCGCGTTCTCGGATTGATAGAACAAGTCCTCTGATCACACGAGCATTAGCTGCCCAGCCAATACATGCAAGAACAATGACGAGAAGAAAATAAACCGTTATTGATGAAGTTCTCAGTGGGAAAAGACCACGAAGTGCAATGAGTAAATAGAGCCCTGGTACAGCAATAATAACCTCAATCACTCGCATAAGAAAAAAATCAAGTGCCCCACCGAAAAATCCTGCAATTCCACCGATAAGCATTGCAATTGCGAGCGAAATAATAACGCCAAATAACCCAATCGTCATTGAAACTTGAGCTCCATAGAGAATGCGTGAAAAAATATCTCTTCCAAATTGATCAGAACCAAAAAGATATATTCGTTCAGGATTTTCTACAAGAAATAAATGGACTGAAGTGGGGATTAAGCCAAATAAATTATATGGATCTCCTCGCTCAAAAAAATAGATAGGGTAACGGCTTCTTATATCTTTCATCCCATAGATAAATGGTCGAGAGAGATTTCCATCATCGGTAAATATGTGAATATCGAAAAGCTCTGGGAGTGGAGTGGAATCTTCCAGATGGATGGGAAA
>CAZRKD010000175.1:0-3832 GCA_964600515.1 uncultured bacterium | reverse complement strand
GAATCCGGTGGCTATGGGTGGGCTCGAACCACCGACCTCAGCATTATGAGCCGGAACCGAGAAATCATGCCTTTAACAAAATCAGCTAGTTACGGTGCCTGCCCAACCTCAAAACCTATTTCAATGGGGGTTCAATAGGATTTCGCCCCACCATAATTGGGCACTATTGCGCCACAATTTTAGTCGTTATATACCCTATATGGGGTACATACTGTTCAGGAGGTCCACATTAGACTTATTGTATGTACTTGGGCACAAGAGGGATTCAATAATAGTGTTAAGTATAAAAAATACTTATATTTATTAATTAATAGCAGGAAGTTCCTATGTCTAGTAGATTTATCACAAATCTTATTGCTTTAATCATTATTCCATTAAGTCTTTACGTGGTTTTCAAGCAATCTCTTGATCCGCTTTTAGAGAAATTCTTGACGACAAAAAAAGATACTCCACTGACAGAAATTGATCCTACATTTAAAAGACCCCCTAGGGAATTTAGTGGAATATATTTTGAGGGAAATTACTGGGTTGAATGGTTTGGAGAAAGACCAGAATCAAAATGGATAAAAGCAGAAAAGGATTTATATAAGAATCTCCTTAATAAGGATATTTATGATGTTATGGTAGTTCCATTCCAATCATTTGAACGAGCCACTGATTCTATATCACGATCTTTGATGACTAAGTTTTTAGTTGAGGAAATAAGAAAAAATACAAACTCGCGTATTCCTGATCCTGATCAACTTGCTATTGCCTTAGGTATTAATCTCAGGATTTATCCACGTGAGGAGTTATTCAAATTAGCTCACGATCTGGGGGTCAAAATTATTATTGAAGGCCATGCTGGTTTTAAAGACAGATACGTCAGAAAAAAGGGGATATCAGTTATTAGTGAATTGAGTCTTGTAGTTAACGTTTTTAATTTAGATACATCAACAAAAAGGGACGATCTTTATATCTTATCGCATCACTTCGAATGGAATAATCTACCCTTGGATCATATCCATTTGCCCTATATGGAGTTTACTAAAATAATGCCAGAACTAATGGCCAAGCTTCAATTACCGATTCACCCTGTTAAAACAAGAACATTAAATAGTGAGGTTAAAAAATCTAGTAATATTCCTTTATCACTGGAAGATCTATTACATAGCAGCAGTGGGGATTATTTAACTGATGTTTATATTCTTCAGTTTATTGCCTCCCTTTATCCTGATCCATTTGATAGACGGAGAGAACAATTATTTGAGCGATCATTGGTATCGCTAGCGGATATAGGTACGGAGAATCCTGACTACAAATTGCTTAAAACAAGGGCCCTATTGTATCTGCACAGAAGGCCAGCTGCCATCCAAGTACTTGGAGAACCGGAATCAGCTGGTGAGAAGTTTTTATATGGGCTTATGAATGGGAACTATCCACAGATGAAAGATGTATTATCGAAGATTGATAATCAGATTATCAGGCTTATTTCATCACTAGAGCTGATGCAAATGGAATATGAATATTTTTCTAGTTACAAGGATGATGTCGATAATTTTGTGAAATATTATGGTGAATGGGAGTATTTCTTGTCACGTGTTATTCATGAACCTGACAATTGGAAGTTGTTTTCAAATTATGAACTGAAGCGTAACCTCGATAATTTATTTCCTCTGCCCGGTTACAGTGTGGAGAATATCGACATTGGGAATTACTTGATTCTTAAAACGCCACATAGTGAAGTAGATTATGCGAAACATGTAATAGAACATGTGAGAAACGTTATTCTGAAACAATTTAATAGCGGAAATCAAAAGGAAAACAACTGGGCCATATCAGAGATTGATATACTGATTCTATTTCAAGCAATTGCTGAGGCAAATATTCTGAAAACCATTAAATTCCACTTGGATACACAAGGCAAACCAACAGATTCAATGCAATTTATCGGTTTGACAACCTCTTTTTTTGACGGGCACCCAGATATTGCGGCATTACGAGCAAAGACTAATCATCAGTTATCGAACTTGGCCGGCGGTCAAGAAAAAGAAAACCGCCTTGATGCAGTTGTTGAAGATTGTCGCCTCTCAAAACTTTGGTCCAATGGCCAGACACAATACACATCCTTGTCCGATGATATTCTGACTGAGCTGGGTAAAAAAAGATCTGATATGTTTTTTGGTATAGACATTTTATTCGATAATGATTTTCCAAGGCGTTTTTATTATGGTGATGATTATCAATTTGCAGAATATGGACCCCATGAATATACCTATGATAAAGCTTGGGTATTATTCATGGTTGCAAAAAATATTTACCAGTCAAGCGGCAAGGAAGAAGCAAAAAAGTTTCTTGATAAGCATCAAAACCGATTTGTCGGTTCTAGCAAGGTAGTTGGTTATAAGGCGGAGCTTTATAAAATTATGGGTGAAGAGATGACAGACCAACTGGCAACCTTGGAGGAAGGACAATCTGAAAATTGGCATTTATATTTTGCTTTGGCGAAAAAGCAGCTTGAGAATGGTAATGTTAAAAAAGCATTGGAGATCTACCTGAGTTACCCTCCTTTTAATGGTGAATCTCATCTCAGCAATGTTCACCTTTCCAATGTTGCTGCCCAGGCAGGAGAGTCACTGTATTGGAATGGGGCATATGAAGAAGCAAAACAGCTTTATCAAAAATGTGCGGATTATGGCACTGGCTCGGGAGGTCATATATTAGCATTAAGGAGACTCGCGATACTTGATGGCAATTTTATGGAAGCGGCAACGCAATCCTTGTCAATGGCCAATAGGTATAATATTTTGCCTGCGTATGGTGAATATATATCACTTTTACATGCCTTTGGTCTTTATAAGGAAGCCTGGTCTGTATTTCATCAATTTACTCATGCAAACGATAAGGAACTATGGTCGTCTGCTCTGGTTGGCCATCGTATAGCGGGAAATTCCAGAGAGGAAATCACTGCATGGTTGATGAACGATATGAATTTTATTGGTGAGATAAGACTATTTAACCGATTAAGTTATTTACAATGGACATTATTAATCGATCGCGAACCTGATGATTTTATCCTTTCTTATCTTAACAAGTTAAATGAACATGACGAGAACGAGCCATCTCCCATTGGTAGTTATTCAATTCTTTCTATCATGGCCTATATTGCCCTGAAAAAAGGTGAATATGAAAAAGCGTACAATTTAATGAAAGAGATGAACAAAGAAATATCAGAATTTCAGCCTATTGAGGAATCTATTCAATTGGAATCACATTTTCCGTATTTTATTTGGGCCGCTTTGAAGTCGAATAAGGAGACGGATGTCGATAGATATTTTAAAGACACAAGTATTGAGCATATGTGGAGAAAATATTACATGACGCTCGCCGATGCCTTCAGAGCTGGATGGAGAGATCAACATGAAGTCGCAATAAGTAGTCTAAAAAAAGCATATTATTTGCTGCCAGATAGACACTTTCATCAATGGTATAAATTAATGGAAGCATGTGAATGGTTATATGAAGACAGTCAATTTGAGCCATATAAACAGCTATTAATTTATTGGGCCATTGATTATCAGGTGATTCAACCTTGGAACAGTTTGGGATATGCAATAGAAGCAAAATATTCGGGTGATAAAGAAAGGCGATTACAAGCGCTTGCGTATACCTTATTTTTGGATCGAAAATCAATACATATAAATGGTATTAGTGATGAAGAGAAACAAGAGGCACTAATATGGCTTGAAAAAAATAATAAATTTAGAAAACCAGAAGATGCAGGGGAAAAATTATCTACTTGATAATGTTGGTGGCTATGGGTGGGCTCGAACCACCGACCTCAGCATTATGA
>CAZRKD010000174.1:0-3858 GCA_964600515.1 uncultured bacterium | reverse complement strand
ATCTCGTGGAAATTTTTCAATACGCCTTGCCCATAAGAATAACGATGAATTTGGAATCCTTGCAAGCGCCTTTAATAAAATGATGAGTGATCTTCGAATCACACGCGAGGTTCTTGAAAACTCTTCACGAAATTTTGAGGCAGAAGTCCAAAGTAAGTCACGTCAACTCAAACGTCTTCAAAACCAATTGATCGAACAAGAAGTAATGGCAAGTTTTGGAAAGCTTGTTATGAATATACCACAAGAGGACATGATCATAAATCTTTTGCAATTTGTAAAAGAACCCGAAAGGGTTAACATCTCTAACTATTTAAAATTTATTATCGAAGTGTTTCGAAAAAGATGTGAGAAAGAGCATATTAAAGTTGTAACACGTTTCGAGCCGCTTCCGCCTATTACCTCTTCAATAATAAAACTGAATCATATATTCATAACGCTCATGACAAATGCAGAAGAAGCAATTAAATCTTCTGACAATAAAGATAAGGGCATTATTGAAGTACAAAGCTCATCAGCACATGGTATCATTAAAATCAGTATTAAAGATAATGGTACGGGCATTACAGAAGACAATTTTCCAAAACTCTTTGAGCCATTTTTTTCTACGAAAGAATTTAGTGAAGGTATAGGCTTGGGACTTTATGTGAGTAAAAGTATTATTGAAAAAGAAGGTGGTACGATGTATGCTTATAATAATAAAAATGAAAGTGGAGTAACATTTATTATAGAATTGCCGATTGGATAAATTATGAAATTATTTAAACATATCTACAAATACTATGATAAGCATTTTGGTGGAGAAATTCTCACCCACCTTGAGACACTCAAAAAAAATGAAAAATTAAGTAAAGACAAACTCAATAATCTAGTTATCGAAAAATTAAAAAAATTAATTGGACATGCACGTGAAAATTCTCAGTACTATAAAAATCTTTTTGTGGGACATGATATCACGGAAAATACAATCAACTCGATCGATGATCTTAAAAAAATTCCAATAACCACAAAAGACGAAGTAAAGCGATCAAGTGAACTCATGGTTGCACAAAACCTTGCAGATAGGATCGTAGAAAGCTTTACTACGGGAGGCGCTGGCATTCCATTAAAGTTTTATACCGATATACACAAAGAATTTATGATCGAACTCAATCGTATGCGTGGTCGTTCTTGGCTTGGAGTTGATTTTGATTCGCGCGTGTTAGGATTTCGGTATCGAAAAAAAGTAAATCCTCTCAAAGCTGGATTTATTTTCCGAAGAAACTTAAAAGATATATACATCAACCGCGATATTATTTCAGAGGATAAGACAATCCTGCGCTATCTTCATTATATCAATAAATTCGAACCTGAGCTTATTTATTCACGGCCAAGTTTTCTACATATTTTAGCCGAATATATTCTTGATCAAAATTTTCCCATACATTTAGAAAAACTCAAATATCTTGTGTATACCTCAGAAATGCTCATTCCTAACGAACGAAAAATCATTGAAAAAGCATTTAAAACAAAAGTACTTGAAGAATATTCTGCATTTGATGGCGGCTTTTTAGGCCATTCATGTAAATTTGAGAATCTTCATATTCCACTCGATCATGTTATTATGGAATCAGTTGATATCAAAACGGGCAAATCAATATCACTCAATGAATCTCAAGATGGAGAGCTCATTATTACGAATCTCGATGGCTATGGTATGCCGCTCATTCGCTATAAAATTGAAGATGTCGGAAAAATATTTTACAAAGACTGCCCATGTGGCCTTCCCTTTCCCTATCTCAAATTAACCGCGGCAAATAGTGCAGATCTTCTCTATGACGAGAATAAAAAACCCATTAATGGCTTAAGGCTCATGAGTGCATTTTCAAAAATTGAAGGCGTAAAAAAATTTATTATTATTCAAAAAAAGAATCTCAATATTAAAATCAATATTGTCAAAGATAATTTTTTTGAATATCAAAATATTGATCGCATCATTAATAAATTCAAAGGCGTTTTGGGTGAAAGTATCGATATTGAAATCGATTTTATAACTGAACTTGAGGCAAGTGAAGAAAAGTTTAAATGGATTAAGAGCGAAGTGGATATGCAATGAAAATAGCGCTCTTTGGCGGCAGCTTTAATCCTCCTCATAATGGCCATATTCATGCTATTAAAAAATTAGCTCATCTCAAAGAATTTGATGAAGTGTGGATTATTCCTTCTGCACAACATCCTTTCAATAAAGACCTCGCTCCATTTAAAGCTCGTGTACACATGCTCGAATTGTGTCTCAAAAATATTAAAAAAGTTAAAATAATAAAAATCGAAAATGAATTACCAAAACCCAATAAAACAATCGACACGATTCATGCCTTAAAAAAAGAATTCCCGACACATGCGTTTTCTTTTATTATTGGAAGCGATTTACTAGAAGAAATACGTAAATGGAAAGATTACAAAAAAATCGAGTCAGAAGTAGAAATAATCGTGATGGTACGTAAGAAGATTAAGCACAAAAAATCCCCCTATCGAATGCTTAGATTGGATCTGCCGGGAATAAGTAGTTCTGACATTAGAGAAGATAGTAAGAGAAATGTTCAATACGTACCTAAGAATATTCAAGAAATAGTAAGAAAATTCTACTGCAAATTAGGTTTACTTCCACGTTGACGTGCTCATTTCTGGTTTGAAATCGTAATTGTCAGGTAAGTCATCGCTATCTTTATCACCAAGCCATGGGCCTTCTTTGATGTCATCTCGTGATATTTTCTCAAATTCTGCACGCACATAACGTCGAGAACTTTCATCAACATCAGGATATAACCCGGCTTTATATGTCACTTCACTATATTGGAAAATGCTGAAATAGACGATTTTATCACCAGCCGTGTACTTAACTTTAACCCTACCTAATTTAATATGAAATTTATCTCGTAACGATATACTGATCACATTTCCTAAATCGCCTTTATTACACTCAGCAATGACATAATGCCGCGTTGGAACTCTTTTAATTATTGATTTTGGTTTAATAACTCCATTACTGAAAGGCTCTACACCTTCTATTATTTTACCATCAACAAGCTGCTGCGTAACTAATTGAAGCTTACAATAATTTTTAATCCATTCAATTACATATTCTTTTTTCTTATCGAGCGTATCATCTCGAAGATCTATTATTGCTGCTGCGTCGCATGCATCTCCTTTGCCATCACCATCAGTATCTACCTGAAGTGGATTACTATCACTCGGACAATTATCGCATTCATTGCCTTTACCATCGCCATCGGTATCGGTCTGAAGTGGATTAGAATTATTTTTACAATTATCTTCATAGTTTTTCTTTCCATCATTATCAGAATCACGATCATCATCATCACATTCATTTCCTATACCGTCTCCATCTCTATCGGTTTGAAGAACATTTGAATCACTCGGGCAATTATCACATGCATTACCCTTACCGTCACCATCGCTATCGATTTGAGTTGCATTACTTGCAGTTGGACAATTATCTAAACCATTTCTGACACCATCACTGTCACTATCAAGAAAATCATTATCACAGGTATCACCTATGGCATCATTATCTGTATCAGTCTGAAGCGGATTTGAATTACTTGGACAATTATCGCAGGCAGTACCGACACCATCACCATCACTATCGGCTTGATCAGCATTTGAAGTACTTGAACAATTATCACATGTATTCCCTTTGCCATCGTTATCGCTATCAATTTGAGTTGGATTTGCGATCGATACACAATTATCGCAGGCATCTCCGTATCCGTCAGAATCACTATTCGCCCAACCATTATTAGCAACAGTAGGACCTGTCTCTTATACACATCTCCGAGCCCACGAGACTAGGCATGATCT
>CAZRKD010000173.1:0-3864 GCA_964600515.1 uncultured bacterium | reverse complement strand
GCACGTTTTGCATAGGAGAGCATCTTTGCTGATCGAATAAAGGCTTTTGAGGGAACACACCCGGTGTTGAGGCATTCTCCTCCCATTTTGTGTTTTTCAATCAATGCAACTTTTGCCTTGAGCGTGGACGCAATATACGATGCCACAAGGCCTGCAGAACCAGCTCCGATGACAATCATATTATAGTCATATTTTTTTGGACGAGAAAATTTTTGATACATTTTTCGTTTCCTCCAGAATGAAATTCCCCATTTTGATATAAACGGCAGAATGCCAATTAATACGAATGAGAGCAATAATCGAAAAGATACAATTCCTTTAAAAGAAGAAATTTTACTGAGCTCCGTTCCTGCGTTTACATAGACAATAGTTCCGGGAAGCATTCCTAATTGGCTTACCCAAAAAAATGTTCGTGTTCTAATTTTCATTAAACCCATAAGAAGATTAATTAAGAAAAAGGGGAAAATCGGAATAAGCCGTAATGAAAATAAATAAAAGGCCCCTTCTCGTTGCATTCCTTCATTTATTGAATTTAATTTATTCTGAAATTTCTTTTGAATCATTTCGCGAAATAAATAACGTGAAATAAACATTGCAAGTGTTGCTCCAATCGTGCTCGCAAAAGAAACTATGATGGTTCCTCGTACTATTCCAAAAAGTACTCCTGCAGCTAGTGTTAACAAAGCTGCTCCAGGAAGCGAAGATGCAGTAATGAGAATATAGAAGATAAAATATATGAATATCGTAAATAATACATGCTGCTCATAATAGCCTATGAGTGCAAATTGTTTTTCTTTAAGATAATCGAGAGTGAAATACATATCGAGGTTAAAATGTTTAAAAAGTAAAAAAGAACCAAGGATAGATGTAATAAGTATTAAACGCTTATGGATAATCTTCATTATTTATTCTTCTCATGTAATATCCCCTTGTAGTCCTTCTGGGAATTATGTGAAATAGGTAAAAACCTGTAGAGATGGCCTTTTAGGCCCGAAAGAATCTGATGAGAGGATAAAGGCCCTCACTACAGGGTAAAAAACGCAATTTCCAGTAGAACACCCCATCTTAATGGACATTGAATTAAAATGTATGTGTATATGTCAATTACGTTTTTCTATTCATCTTTTCCCAAAGCATCGACGATAGGGCATTCGTTTCGGTATCCTTTGTTCTTGCATGTCTTAACCAGGCGCTCTAAGGCACGTTTCATCTTTTGTAGGGTTTTAATTTTGCCATTGAGTTCATTGATTTTTTGTATGCTACGCTCTTTCACATCATTACAGGCAGTTAAAAAAAGAAGTTCTCGAATTTCGGTAAGTGAAAAACCCAATTCTTGAGCGCGTTTAATAAATCGAAGACGACTGATTGCATCTTCATCGTACAGTCGATAGCCAGAAAAAGGACGCCGTTTGGGATCCGGCAAAAGCCCTCGTTGTTCATAATAACGAATCGTCTCGACTGAGACATTCGTTCTTTTTGCAATGTGACCAATAGTAAACATATTTTATTATCTCCTTTTTTTAATGAATTGCATTGGTTATAAAAAATAACTTGACTCTATAGTATACTTTAGACTTTATAATGATGTTTGTCAACTAAAGAAAGGAGATGTCTATGAAAAAAAGTATTTCAAAAGTTGCAGCTTCACTTGCTACCGTAACCGCATTTTTTGGTTCATGTTGCGCTCTGCCCTTACTCTTATTGAGTTTAGGAGTAGGAAGTGCAGGATTTGCCTCAGTATTTGCACCGTTTCGCGCCTATCTCATCGGTATTACGCTACTCCTCTTGGGTATTGCCTTTTATGCCGTGTATGGTTGCAGGCAAACCTGTGAGGGAGAAGGTTCATGCGAAACAAAGGATATCAGGCGAACGAAAATCTTACTTTGGATTGCTACTATTCTTGCGTTCTTATTTTTACTCGGACCAACTATTATTGATTGCGTATTTTAAACTATAATTTTTTTTAAGAAAGGAGAGCTCTCATGAAACATTTATTTTTAGCTTTTAGCATGCTCATTCTACTCGTGAGTAGCATAGGTATCGCCAAAGACAAAGACGTTCAAAAAGAAACAAAAACACTTCACATGACTATTGAAGGGATGACCTGTTCTTTATGTTCAAAAAAAATACAGAAGGAGCTTAAGAAAGTATGCGAAAACGCAACGATCGATCACAAGAATGGACATGGTCAATGCACCTATGTTGTCGGAAAAACAACTAAAGATACAGTTATTAAGGTAGTTGAGGATACTGGATATACGGTAACTGAATCGCATGTGGAGTAAACATTTATGGAAGATAACTGTTGTAAAATCATTCCCAAATCAGTCGAAGACAAGGCACTTTTTTGCCCTCAGTGTAAAGGCAAGGGGAAAAAAGTAGAAGTGCGTACACTTTACTATATGGTACAGGGCAAATTCCAAAAGCGCGTTGTACATGACAAATCCTATTACTTCTGCCCTACTTCGAATTGTTCTATTGTCTATTATTCGAAAGATGACATCTTTACCGAAGACAAAATTCGTGTAAAAGTTGGACAAAAAGAAAACCAAAATCCGCAGCTTTGCTATTGTTTCAACTTCTTTAGCTCTGATGTAATCGAAGATATACAATTGAATGGGAAATCAACCATCATTGATTTCATCAAGCAAAAGGTACAAGAAAAAGCCTGTGCCTGTGAGATTATGAATCCACAAGGAACGTGTTGTCTGGGAGCTATAGGAAAAGTAATTAAAAAATGCACAGTTAGTGAAGTTTCATAGAAAAAGGCATATAAATTTACAATTTTTTTAAATCAGTCTTTTTGATATGCACTAATCGATGTCCAAGAAAATCAACACCTGCTTGGGCTTGTTCCAAAACAATATATCCGAGTAGTGGTTCGTATATTTTATTTTCAGGATTCATATCTAAGAAGAGAATTTCTCCATAAATGGGACTAAAACCTTCAACCGTAATCTCAACAGGACCACAGACTTCTCCTTTAACTGTTTCTTGCGTTGCAGTTTCACATTCAATTTCTCGAACAACGGTGAGTTTACCGAGTCTTGTCTTCCATGCTTTAGGTAATACGAGATATGCAGCACCGGTGTCTACTAATGCATCACAGGAAATACTATATTGTTGATCGAGGAGATTTTTAATTTTTACCTGCGTAACAATACGTCCCATAGTGATTCTTCCTTATGAATATATTACATAAATTATATAGTAACAAGGATCTCTCACTTGTCAATACTTCACATAAGCCTTTCTATAATTGTATCAAAGATCATAAGCCCTTTTGTAGTGAAATGAAGTATATCATTCTCGACAATGAGAAAATTATTTTCGATGAGTTCATGTACTTTGGGAAATGTTACAAAAAAATCTTCGGCAAAAGTTTCTTTAAAATAAGTGAGTGACATGCCTTTGTTTTTCCTTAAGACGCTCAGTAAATAATCTTCGAGAGCTGTTGTGCGATCAAGGGCTTCAATTGTTCGAGGCAATTTGTTTTCATCTATTGCCCGTATATATTCATGAATGCTATTCGTATTCTTCCATCGAGCTCCATAGGGTTTCGTATGTACAAATGACGATGCAGAAATACCAACGCCGATATAATTTTTCCAGCTCCAATACGAAAGATTATGAATCGACTCAAATCCTCGTTGCGAAAAATTTGAGATTTCATATTGGAAAAAACCTAATTTTCCTAATTCAGAAATCATGGTAGCATAGAGTTCTCCACCACGCTCTTCTTTGCAAAGATATTTTTTGTTATAGCGTTTATATAATGGCACGCTTTTTTCGAGTGTTAATTCATACGCTGAAACGTGCTTAATGATATCCCGATAATCTTTGATTTCGTTTATTTCATATTCT
>CAZRKD010000172.1:0-3875 GCA_964600515.1 uncultured bacterium | reverse complement strand
TATCAAGACTATCATGCCAATTTCTGATGGTCTAGAGCCCAATAATTTACAAAACAGCAAAGTGTTTACCTAATTTCCGCCTTCGCGGGAATGACAGGAATAGATTCATTGGCTATACACTCTTCCTGTTTCCGTCGTTACCGTAATCGTCCTCGTAAACGTCCCATCGGTAATCTGTACGTTTCCCCCGCCACCAGTCGTAGGAGCTCCATATTGATTAAATTCAACGGTATAATTGGCTACGATCGAAACACCGGGAAAGCGTGCAAAATCTTCGATTAAATCTTGTTTATCCAAAGGATCATCAATGGGAGTTGCAACCGTACCTTCATAGACGGTGTATCGATTATTAGTACTATCAAAAAAAACACCAAACGTCGTGCCTTTTTTGGTCATGGCCATTTGTTGTGCAAGATTAATATCAGATACAATTTTATGTTTGGCTACTTCTATGTAGGATTTTTTGTAATTGAATACCGTAACAACCGCAGCTGCTGATAAAATGCCCAGAAGTGCAATGACGAGGACGAGCTCAATCAGCGTAAACGCTGATTGAGCAGATAGCGTATAGCGGATAGGAGCGTATAGCGTATAGCGTATAGCGTATAGTTTAAGAAAAATATTTTGCTTCATTGTTGTTCCTCACTAAACGCTGAACGCTATTCGCTGTATGCTCGTCATGGGCATGCAGCTACTTGATTTATGAATGTCCCGGCTGTAGATGAGTACACGTAGTATTCCGTAGTACCGCCATTGTCGAAATGGAAACAAGTCTCCGACTTCTTTGTCCACCCTTTCATGGTAGATCCACCCTGGATAACATTACCAAAAAATGGTGTAGCATTTCCACTCGTAGCATCTACGGCTCGAGAATCGAGAGTTGCTGGATACGTAAGAGCAAGTCCTTGCGATACTTGATCAGCAGCATAGGTAGATATTCCAGCTTGTACTGCTCCTAATGTTGCTGACCGAGCATTTTCTCGCGCTGTCGTTGTGGAGATAGAAAACAACTTAGGCAAAGCAGCAGCGGCAAGAATACCCAAGAGTGCAATGACTAACACGAGTTCTATCAAGGTAAAACCATGATTCCGCTTTGTTTTCATAATTCCACCCCTCCTTTCATAAAATTATTTATATTCCGTAGAGTATTACCTCTACACATTGTAGTACTACCACTCATGATACCCCCTCGTTGATGATCGAACCCAACCGGTTTCACGATCATATTCATAGGGATTATTAAATGGATCAAGAAGTTGTCCTTTGCTTGTAACTTTAAAACCTTTCCAATCAAGTTTAACAGCGCTTGACCCATCCCTTAATTTTTGTAAAAGCATTGATAAATTTCGCGGTTTTTCATTATATATCTTAAGATGAATTTGCATCCCTGCTCGTAATGTTTTTAGTTGATATAAAAGCTCTTGCTCATTTTTTGATTTGGTATCTTCTTTAAAGAAAACAAAACCAATGCTCATGATAAGGGAAAAAACCGACAAGACGACGATCTTTTCCCATAATGGACGTTTTTTGTGTTCGCTCATTATATGTTCCATACCCCTATCCTTTCGTACCTAATTTTTAGCCAACGCAAATCGCCATTATGATAATAACATATTTTCTTGTCTGTGTCAATCATTATTTTTAATTCACTCCTATCATACGTTCAAGTTCATCGCGATCCGATGTGTGGCTTAATGCCTCGTTTTTTTCAATATGCCCTTCTCGAACAAGCCGAGCAAGGGATTGATTCAGGGTTATCATGCCGCTTTTCTCTTGGCCTACCTGCATTTGTGAATATATTTGATGCACCTTATTTTCTCGAATTAAATTTCGAATTGCCGGGGTACTTATTAATATTTCGAGAGCAGCTGCACGTCCACCTTTTTTCTTTGGAATGAGCTGCTGGCTTATAACTCCTTGTAATATAAAGGAAAGTTGCGTTCGAATCTGAGATTGTTGGTGTGAGGGAAACACATCGATTATTCTATCAATTGTACTTGCAGCTGTATTCGTATGCAGGGTTGCAAATACGAGATGCCCCGTTTCCGCAGTCGTAATAGCAGCCGATATTGTTGCTAAATCTCGCATTTCACCAATAAGAACGACATCCGGATCCTGACGCAAAATATACTTAAGCGCAGTGATAAATGATTCGGTATCACGCCCCACTTCTCGTTGGCTAATCACTGAATTTTTATGGGTATGCACAAATTCAATAGGATCTTCAACGGTTATAATATGTTCGTGATGTTTTTCATTAATCCGATCAATCATAGCAGCAAGGGTAGTTGATTTTCCTGAACCCGTCGGCCCCGTGACCAAAATGAGGCCATTTGCCTTTTCGGTAAGATCAGTAATCGATTGCGGGAGCCCGAGCTCCTCAAGCTTTGGAATTACCATGGGAATAGGCCGAAGTGCTGCCGCGACAGATTCTTGTTGCATAAAAATATTCGCTCTAAACCGCGATTTATTTTCGTGAGAAAATGAAAGATCGAGTTCATGCCTTGTTTCAAACTCTTTAATCTGTTCGGGAGTTACTATTTGATAACAAAGTTCTTTTGATTCCTCACGAGTCAGTACATGAGCATCAACTTTTACCAAATGGCCATCGATACGAAATTGAGGAGGGGTGCCTTCTGCTATATGAATATCAGAGGCCTTTTGTGCAAGGCTCATTGTCAATAATTCTTTTAGTGTTTTCATAAAATTCTTTACATACGAGATACGTAATCGTATCCTATTAATAGTATAGCATTTTTATGAAGGCTTGTATAGAGAAAATAGCATATAGCGTACAGCGAATAGCGTATAGAATGATTCTTTTCCCCCTCTACGCTCTACGCTCTACGCTCTACGCTCAAAAAGGATTTACCCTTATCGAAGGAGTACTTTCAGTACTCATTATTGGCGTTGGGCTCATTGGAGTTTTGTATGTCTTTAGTGGATCTACGAAAAGTTCCCTTCAGGCTGACCAAGTTGCGGTTGCTCAAAACCTTGCCGAAGAAAAACTCGAAACAATCATCGCCGATAAGGCAAATTCCAATTATACAACGGTAATCAACAATATTAATTCAGGATCGTATAACGATGGACCAATTTTTAGTATCTACAATAGAACAGCCACACGAAGTTACATAAATGTTCCCGCAAACCCTGATGCAAATGCTACCGATGATTTTTCGAGTGTGTCCGGCAGCGACACGGGATATGCATTGGTTAATGTAACCGTTACTTTCAATAATGGAAATGATTCGGTCGTAGTGAAAACACTTCTCAGTAATTGGTGAAAGTAGCATATAGCGTACGGCGGATAGCGTATAGTTTAAGAAATGATTAAAACAAGAAGTTTCAAAGATTTAATAGTTTGGCAAAAGTCTTATAAATCTGAAGTATGCTATATACAATGCTTAATCCTAAACAACCTTATGAAAAATCAACTCTCTAAACTATACGCTCTACGCTCTACGCTATACGCTAATGCCTTCACGCTGATCGAGCTCGTCCTCGTCATCGCCCTTCTTGGTATTATCGGCACAATCACTGGCTACATGCTGACTGAATCACTCAAATCATATTCGATAATTACAGCAAGAAAAGATACACTTGCAGATGCAAGACGTGTAATTGAGCGAATAAAATCAGAACTAAAAATTGCAACCGCAATTGATAGCATGACTACCACATCACTACAATTTGATACAACACAAGAAAATAATATTGTGTATGCCATTAATGGAACTGATTTTGAACGAAACGGCAATGATATCGCCCAAAATGCCAGTGTGGTCTTCACCTATCTCGATGCTTCTGGTAGTGTAACAGCAATTCCAGCAGATGTGCGTCGCGTTCAAATCGATATTACGGTATCAACTTCA
>CAZRKD010000171.1:0-3964 GCA_964600515.1 uncultured bacterium | reverse complement strand
AGCATGTTTTTTCAACAATAAATTCTCCTCATACATCTGATGCAAAACTCCTCGAAAACATCCGTGAACTGACCAATGGCAGAGGTGTTGATATAAGCTTTGAAATGTCAGGATTTAATGTTTCTGTTAATAATGCAATTCAAGCAACTACGCGCGGTGGGGATATTGTCCTCTTTGGTCTTAAAAGCGGCAATTTTACGATAGAGCATTTTGATTCAATTATTCTTGAGGGAAAGCGACTTCACGGTGTTATTGGACGTGAGATATTTGCTTCATGGTTTATGACAAAACAGCTGCTTGAAAATACGGAAAATAAGATTCAAAAAAAGATCTTCAATACTATTCTCAATGAAGGAGATGAGACGATCGTTCCTATTAATGACTTTTCAACAGTAAAAATCGAAGAGCTTTTTACGAAATATCCCAAAGTAATTCTCAAGTGGAGTTAATCATGTATGGAGAATTGAAAAATATTCTACAGAATGAATTAGCACAGCTCAAAGCAAAAGGGTTATATAAAGAAGAACGTATTCTTTATTCTCCGCAAGGGACACACATTCGTTTAAAAGATCGCGAAGTCATTAATTTTTGCACGAATAATTATTTGGGTCTTGCGAATCATCCGAAGCTTATAGAATATGCGCAAGAAGCGCTGAGAACATATGGCTATGGCTTAAGTTCTGTGCGATTTATTTCAGGAACACAAAATATTCATAAAGAACTCGAGGCAAAGATATCTCACTTTTTACAAACCGATGATACGATACTCTATTCATCATGCTTTGATGCAAATGGAGGACTTTTTGAGACGTTTTTAACTGATCAAGATGCAGTTATTTCCGATGAATTAAATCATGCAAGTATCATTGATGGCATACGATTTTGTAAAGCAGAACGCATGCGATACAAAAATAATGATATGTTTGATTTAGAAGAAAAATTAAAAACATCACATAATAAACGTCTTCGATTAATTGCAACCGATGGCGTATTTAGCATGGATGGTGGGGTGGCACAGCTTGATGTTATGTGTAATTTAGCCCAAAAATATAATGCCTTAGTCATGATCGATGATTCACATGCAACCGGGGTTATAGGAAAAACAGGACGAGGTTCTCTTGAGTATCACAATGTTATGGGCAAAGTCGATATTATTACGTCTACATTTGGCAAAGCACTTGGCGGAGCATCGGGTGGATTTACCTCGGGTCGAAAAGAAATTATTGAATATTTACGCCAAAAATCTCGGCCCTATTTATTTTCAAATACCCTTGTCCCTGTTATTGTAGCAACGACAATTAAAGTATTTGAGCTTATAGAAAATTCACGTAATTTACAAGAGAAGCTCATGGAAAATACCCGCTATTTTCGTAACGGAATACAAAAGAGCGGCTTTGAGATTAGAATGGGTGAGCATCCGATTGTTCCTATAATGATAGGAAATGCACAAAAAACAAAAGAAATCTCGCGAAATCTTTTGCAAGAAGGAATCAATGCAATTGGTTTTTCGTATCCGGTTGTGCCGATGAATCAAGCCCGTATTCGTGTGCAGATATCAGCTGCTCATACTAAAGAAGATCTTGATAAGGCATTAGCTGCATTTAAAAAACTACGCAGTTAAATACTTCCAATTAAATTTGATGCCCGCGCTTGGGGTAACATTGTTATTTTGGAGGCTTTTCATTTTGTTTACCCACATTACCGTGCCTTTAAGCTGCATGGGTAAATTGGTTTGCGGAAGGGTGAACTCAACAAATACATCTTTTCCAATAGGAATTTCCTGCGAAGACTCAATGAGAATACCACCTTTACTAATGTTTCGAGATGTGGCCGAGAATGTTTCATTGTCGATCGTCAGTTTAACATTGACGTGAATGTCACTCCGAAAAGTGCCCCGTCTTTCTTCTGAAATTTTCTCAAATTTTGGAATCGAAATCGGCTTTGATACCTCTAAGTCCATAGATACTCCCTTCTATAAAATTATAAAAAAGGATTTAATGTAATATGCGTATTATATTTCATTAAAAAAAAAATGCAAGGGTGAAAAAAAGAGTTGAGAATTTTATGAAATAGGTCGTATAAAAAATCAACTAGTTGAGGAGTTGTAACACTTTATTTGTATTCTCATAAAAAAATGCTTATAATACCTCTGGAGGGAATGAATTATGAAGATATATTTTATTATTTTGGTTTTATCTTGTTGTATTTCCTGTTCATTCTATTATTCAAAGAATTTCATCAATATCTCAGAAAATGCTGAGGCGATGAGTGAACGAGTTGAGAAAAAAGATTCGGGGTTTTCGCTTTTGTCTCCTAACTTTGTTGTATCTGAACCACTTGATGCTGATCATTTAATCCGCGCAATTAAGTTTGACTATGCATGTGTTAAACTACGCAATGTTGAAATTGATCACTATCAAGATTACTATTTTTTCTTTGGATTCCCTGAAATTCGTGTACGAGCCGATTGTATAAAATAATATAAGATATGAGTGAAGAGAGAAAAAAAGTTCGGGCATATTTTAATGTCACCATTCTTGGACGTTTTATTGCTTCCTATCATGTCAATAAACACGAGCTCTTTATTGGCGGAAGTCCACTCGATGACTTTTGTATCCGACATCCTGATGTTCTTGAAAATCATCTCAAGATAACCTTCATTCCTCATGAAGGCCTTCTTTTTGAGGTATTTAATAGCCAATCTCAATTGGTATTGCATAATGAGAAAGAATCAAAAAAATCGTTACTCAAAGAAGGGGATACAATTTCAATCGGTTCGGTAACGCTCAAACTTATTTATAAGGCTAAAGAAAGTATCATCAAACGAGAAATTACGAATATTACGAGAAAACTCAAGGCCGAGATAAGTAAGATACGGCATGTTCAAAAAAATCCACCAACCAAAAAGATTTATCTCCAATTCATTGAAGGAGAACATAGCGGTACTATTATTGAAATGGCAAAATCACCCTTTGTTATAGGAAGTAGCAATGCGGATTTAACAATAGCTGATCGAAATATTTCTCCAAAACATGCACTCATCGAAAGTATTGACGGTGAATTTTTACAAATCAGTGACTTATATAGTATTCAAGGAATTTACGTAAATGGTGAAAAAGTTTTGCGAAAGATTTTGTATGATAAAGATATCATTATTATTGGTTTAACCAAACTGAAGATCTCCATCAACACAACTCCACCGAGTGTAGATCATACAGCCCAAGAAAAAGATGAAAAATTATCAACTGAGATCATTGCTATTGAATCACCTCATGAAGCTCTATCGGGTCAGAAACGATTATTTTTTAGACGCCTCCACTACTATCATTATATTTTTATGGCAGTTATTCTTATCCTTATTATTCTCATTGTTATTATTATCAAAATCGTAACAACTCCTTCTGAAACAGCTGGAATTCCCGTAATTCCTCAAGTGCAGGAATCTCAAAAGTCTGTTCTCGCCAAAGAGCTCATAGAAGATGTGCCTCTTAAGAAAAAACAAACGAAAAAAATTGTCCCTCCCATAAAAAAACCTGCAGTCACAAAAGATACCGATAAAAGTGTAGAAGAACTTTTTGCCGATTTTAGTTATAATCTGGATCTTGAGGAAAAGGGAAAAGAAATTAAAAAGCATGACAAAACGAAAAAAATTAATAAAGAAAACAAAGTTGAGTCAATGATAGACGTTGAAATGAGCTTTGATACAACCCTTCAGGAAAAACAGACAAAAGAAAATCTAAAAACCGTTCTCAATAAAAAATTAGAAGGAATTAAAGAATGTCTCTATAATCATTATTCGCCAAAGACGACAAAAATTTCTAAAATCGATATTCATTTTACTATTCATCCCGACGGAAATATTTCGCGTGTTCATTTTAATCGTCATAATTTAATTGCTCTCACGCTACAAACCTGTATGAATAGTATTTTAGAAAAAAAGGTTCGACCAATAAAAAATCTTTCG
>CAZRKD010000170.1:0-4006 GCA_964600515.1 uncultured bacterium | reverse complement strand
AAAACACGGAAAAATCCGGGGCGATTACTCGGTTTTTTATTTGGGGACTTGTTTATTGTCTCTCGTCGGTTGGGACGCGCAGCAGTATATTGATGAACAGAAAGAACAGACGACACTCTTTACAGAAGAGCAGATTTCTATTGCTGGACAGCCAGCAATTCAACTGGAGACTACTTTTTGGCAGAGAGAAGAAATATACGGCAGGTATGCCATCCAAGCTCTTGTTACCGATCCGGAAACTTCTAAAGTCATCACGATTAGATTCGTTGATACAACGGTTATTGCCAATGCATCGGAATTCAAGTTTAATCGCGACTTCAGAAATATTTACGGCCGAATCCTCTCCACATTTCGGTTTGTGGATACAAACGAACAAGTGGTCGAGGTTGATTTGAGCGACGGCAATTATGCTAATCTTAACTTGAACATCTATTCAAACGAAATTCCAGAATCGCAGAGAAAGCTTTACATCGAGGAGGCATGCGTAAGGACGAAATGGGGGTATGCACGTTCTAGTGAAGAAGGAAAAAATTGCAGTGAGTTACCTGTTTTGAACGCTCCAGAATGGACGGCACTCATTGCAACAAATCCAAGTGTTGTAGGGCTATTTTACCAAAATCACTTTTTGAGAATAGAAACTAATTTCAACCTAACGCGAAGCAGCAAAGTGCGGATTATATCGCCTCGAAGTTTTCTTGTGATGCAGAGTGTGGGAGAAGGTTTGGTTTCTGCCGATGTCGCTTCGCTCGAGGCGATGCAACCTCTTTGGTATCCGAACAAAGGGATGCTTCCGTCCCCCAAAATTCAGCGAAACGAATTACTCTATACCTTCGCAGTAGAGGAAATTCCCAAAGACCGATTTTTGGTAGGCATTTCTCCGGTATTAGTGCGAGCCACGTTCACAGATGGTAGCGTAAAAGAAGAAAGTTTTGCGGCGACAAAAGAAAGTCCAGTAGGTACGTCCTCTGGCTATGTATTGTCTTCCTCATTTGTTGCATTAAACAATACTGAACAACTAAAACTTACGGCGGAGAAACTAGCGCAGCCCGATTCAACCGATTTTATCGCATATGTCTCAAATGGGGATATTTACCGCACGAACTTGGAAAAGACCGAACTTGTCCGGCTCACCGATCATAAAGGAGTGGCGCGCTTAAGAGTTTCACCAGATCAAAAATATATCGCTTATACCGAATACCGTGGCTACTTATCTCACCCGGGCGCCATATTTGGTTTCGGGGGCGACTTCTACTTTAAAATTATTGATGCGGAAGATGGTCGACTTATACGCTTGAGGGTATTTAAGGATCGGAGTGGTTCGATTCCGTATGAAAATTTCTTCTGGGCGGATAACGGTTCAAAAGTGTACTTTTCAATGAAAGCTTGGGATTGGGAAGAGGGGCCGTTTTATGCTTCATATTCTATCGCGGAGGGAGAAGATATTATTAGCGAAGAATTGTTTGAATCGGTAAAACAGGCGAACAACCAAGATAGCCAAATTCTGAGTGAAAGTGAGCAGGCCGTACTGTTCCAAGCGGCAGATGAATTATTGGGCAAGCTCAACTTTAAGCCATTGTACTTACAACACAAGTGGGGTGCTGGTTTTTCGGCCTCACCAGACGCGTCAAAAATAATGTTCGCTTTGCCCCCTCCTATTTGTGACAGCGCTCCCTACGAAATTCCTTTGCTGATTTATGATTTAGTTAAGAAGCAAGTATTTATTGTTGACGGGCTTTCGTTCGGCTGGGAGGGGTTGGGTATATTTGAATCGAAGTGGATCAATAATAACAATCTGATTTTTTCTGAAGGAACGCTAAAAAGAATTGATTTTACAACTCCTTCCCTTTCTTCATTCGTCGAAGTCAGTGGTTCTGCTTCGGAATGTTACGAACTACTGGGGCCATCTGTGAATACGTTGTGCGATCAGGGCTTGCAGTTTTTCAGTTTTACCCCTATGCTACGAGACCCTTGTAGCGCGTGAGGAGAAATCAGCGCAGCAGTGGAGAGTAGGCGAGCCGCCACAAACTGGTTTTTAGTTTGGCCATTGTTATTGCTCGCCTGCTCCGCGCCGATAGGCGCGGTGACGGCGCATTCCTGCCTACGCCGAACTGCGGGAATGACGAACACAAACGGGTACAGGCAGGAAGTAGCCCCGAAGGGGCTATGGCAAAACAGAAAAATCCCATTCCTTTTTAGAAAAAATGGGGGCGCGTAAAAAATACAGAATGAAAGGGATTTTTCTGTTTTGCCTCTCCGCCCGCAGGGGTCTGGGGAGGAATGCGGGCGGGTTTTGCTCCCAATTCTTTCGGAAAAAATCCGGCGGCTAGAAAATTGAAGAAGTATCACCCGAAACATAATACCAATAAAACGAAATTCCAATCAAAATTAGTGGAATAAGAAACGCCCATAACATCGGATGACTTCTCACTTTTCCTTGATCAGTTTGAATATATTTTAGAGATACCATCGAGCCAATACCACGATAGAACCAGCCGGCAGCGCGAGATGGTATTCCGAATAGCGTTTTAATTTTTTTGAGTGCAAAAAAGATATTGCCGATAAATCCGAATGCGGAACTGTAATTGAGGAAAACCAGTCCAGTTGAATCTTGGTACATCATATCCTCGCCGAAAATAAATCCGGGGATACCGCGTCCGATTACTTGACCAGAGAGAGCGACTGGTTTTCCTCTAAGTGGTGAAGCATACGGATTTCTCATTTGTTCAAGTACTGTTGTTTCCGTCGCCGCTCCACCGGGGAATTTGTAGGGCAATTGCAAAATTAGGCCGAGCGCAAACGCCGCAGGAAGCAAGGAAATTGGTAGAAAGAAGAAGAAAGCGTACAAAGTAAATATGAACGGCAACAACCAAACTATTACTCCAAAAAGGAAACCTTCGTACAGTTTGAATTTATCAATTTTCATCCGCTCTATTGCGCCATCAATATCAAACGAGAATGGGCGGCCAGTCGCTTTCGATATGTCGCTCAAATTGTCAATTCTGTTTCCGGTGAGCGGATGAGTAGAATTGAGCTCGGCCAATTTTGCCCAAGGATTTACTTTGTCAAAAACCATTACTTCTGCAAGCACATTAGGATCATCGTGCGTGATATAAGAAGCAATCCCGTAGTGTTTTGCATTTTTAACATCAAGAATTCCAAGATGTCGTGTGCTCTGCAGAAGTGCTTTTGTTCGATCATCGTCGTTCGTCGCAACAATTCCATAGGCAATTTTTATCAGTGCATTTGAAAGATCATTTGGCTCAGTGAATTTTGTCGAAAACTCATCTGCCAGATACTCGCGTGTCCGGCTCAAATAATAAAGTAAATAAATTCCGATAATATATAACACATAAGAAGCGAGAGCGATAAGTTTTGGCAGTCCCGATTTCTTCCCTTTCGCACGAATGAGTGTTGAATAAATTTGATACAGTATTTGTACGAGAGTGCTTGCAATCATCATCACGATAAAATCTCTGTTTACAATATGCCCCAATTCGTGTGCGACTACCGCTCTCGCTTCTTGAGGATTTAAGAAATGAAATATTCCCTCGGTGAGAATAATTCTTGAATTGAAACGTGCAGAACCGTAGGTGAAAGCTGTCGGGTTTTTATCGGGAATAATTCCAATCTTAGGAAATTTAAATTTATATTGCGTAGAAACTTGCTCAATAATTTGAGCGACTTCCGGATGCTGTTGTGCAAGTTCTTCTTTTGATACAAATTTTACTTTATAGAACCATTTATTGATAAGGTCGCTCAAATATGGGCCGACGAGCCAAAGTATAAAATTTATTCCAATCGTTAGGTTGATAGCAAAATAAATATTTATTGTACTCAAGTACAGCAAAACTAAAATGACTATACCGAAAACAAAGGACGACAGTAGTCCAAGAGTTACAAGTGAGGCAAAAAATAATCTTCCCATGTATTTATTATAAAGTTATTTTAATAATTCTTCCATTGGAACGCCTAACGACTTGGCGATTTTTTGAATTGTTTGAACACT
>CAZRKD010000169.1:0-4040 GCA_964600515.1 uncultured bacterium | reverse complement strand
ATGCAGTAATTCTTAAAGATCCTCACTATACGCCTGTTACTGGAGAAGAAGCTCGACTTAAATACCTCGTGTATCTCCCCGCAGAAAAAGCTGGAGAAGGAGATGAGGGTGATGCCCTTTTAAAAAACTCACGTGAGCCTCTTATCAATATTCCTGTGACAATGATCGATGGTCAATATAAATTGAAAATAGACTCATTTGAAATTTCGTGTCCATTAGGTAGTGAGACACAAACCAAATGCGGTAATTATTCCTACAATGATTTTATAAATAATCAATTTAACTTTACATGGGAAACTGAAACACCTGCGGAATATAAATCAACTGAAGGAGATTTTGTCATCTATAAGAGATCTCGAGAAATCACTACTTACTATAAATTCAATGTTGACGGCGATATTTGTCCTCCTGTTGCCTTTAGAGAATATGCCCTCAATATTACACCTCCCGTGGGAAGGCTCAAATTTATTGCTGGAAATAGCGAATCAGGCACATGGATCCCGTATCCGGAAAATCTCCAAAATATTTCAGGAAAGCTCGACCAACTTGACTGTCGAACAAAATCAGAAAATAACGGTCCATGGAAAAATGAAAATGAAAAAGTATGGTGTACTGCGATCCTTGCTGGCATGGAAGATTCTACAAAGGAACAATGTTTTGGAATTGTCAGCCCAGGAGAATTTCGTTCACCAAAATATAAAGTAAAACCCGACGTCCCAGAAACCTTTGCATATGGATTTAAACTTGAAGGCTATGGTATGCGCCAAAATATACGACAAGCATTTTATTTAACTACGTATCAAAGTGGTGGAGCCGGAACTAATTATGAACCAGGGTATTGGTGGTATGCAGGAGATGGAGCGCTCCCTTACTCACTGGATGTAATTGAAACACCACCTGAGAATTATAACTATTACTATCTTGGTGCATGTTACGATTCTGATGATAAAGAATCTGATTATATTGTTGCACAAAAATCTGAGCCAAGTACTATTGTTGATAAAAACACACCCGAGGAATCATTGCTTCTCTATAAACCAGGTGAATTCTTTCTTATGGAAGACAATCATCTCGAAGTCTTTGATACGCTCATCACCGATAATAACAATACAACAGAGTATGATACCAATGATATCTCTATTGCCTATTACTATACTCCTGTGTTCATGAAAACATACCCTCTTATTGGCTTTGATTCTGGATATATGGGAAATGATGATTATGGATATTTAAATTATTATATAGAATGCACCGAAGATGAGCTCGAAGAATTTTACGCATACTACAAAAATGAAGCAAACCAAGGAGTATATGAATGCGATCTATCTAATCCTGATTCACCCATTGTTCGAATCTATAGTCCAGAAATTCAACGAGATGGAACCGATGAATATGTTGGGAAACGCCGTTCAAGTGTTGATTTTCGTGCAATACAAGCAGGATTTGGCTTTGCGAATAAATACAGTGACCATGTACAAGCCATTCAATTAGAAGAGCACTATTTAAAAAACTCTACGGTTATAAGCTTACCTGAAACGTTAACCAATAAAGGCTTTACAAAAGACAACTGTGTTATCCTTCCTCAATTACTAAATGCTATTACACAGCCTAATTATAATTACGTTCCGGATAAAAATGCATATTCATGGAATTATAAACTCGAATTATCTAAAGAAGGGCCGGTCCAAACATATGCGAAAATTGTTAACCCAGCACATGATGGTACTTACACGCCAGTGCCTGTTACTTACACGCTCGGAGCTAATGAGATAGCCATCAGAACCTGTATACAAAAATGCGGCGTGCCTTCGAATAATACGGGTGGAAATGTTAACCATAGTAATGATTCATGCGATTGGGAAAAAGATTGTATAGATCCAGGAAGCCCTGATGATATTAATCCTGAACCAGATTACTACAAAGAAAACACCGCAAGCGCTCTCGTCATTTGTTCGAAATTTTATGATCCTCCAAAGGTTACTCCGTAATTCATTTAATTTTACCTTTACAAAACATATACCCTATATTAATTTCAGCCGAGTTTATGAAAAAGACTACTCTCTACGATGAGCATGTAAAACTTGGAGCCAAGATGGTTCCATTCGCTGGATTTCTAATGCCTATAAAATATTCCGGCGAGCTCTCTGAACATAAAAATGTTCGTGAATGCGCAGGAATTTTTGATGTTAGCCACATGGGTGAAATTTTTATTACAGGCATTGATGCGCTCGCGTTTTGTCAAAAAATTACCTGCAATGATGTGAGTAAACTCACGCCAGGAAAAATTCAATATACGGTTCTCTGCAATGAACAAGGTGGCGCAGTCGATGATTGCACGCTCTATATGTTTTCCGAAAATCACTACATGTTTTGTGTAAATGCTTCTAATATAGACAAGGATTTTTCATTCATGAACGCACACAAATTTGGTTCAGTAGAAATAATAAATAAAAGTAGTGACTATGATCTCTTAGCATTGCAAGGACCTCAGGCAGAAGCTATTTTACAAAATATTATTGATGTTCCCTTAAAAGATCTAAAATCTTTCTGGTTTACGCACGGAAAAATATTTAAGCATGACATGATTATCTCTCGTACAGGTTATACTGGAGAAGATGGATTTGAACTCTACATTCATCCAAGCGAATCAAAAAAGTTATGGGAAGTGCTTCTTGAAAAAGGAAAAGATGCAAATCTTTTACCGATAGGTCTTGGCGCTCGTGATACATTACGGCTTGAAGCAAGCTATATTTTGTATGGTCATGAACTCGATGATGATACATCGCCCATTGAAGCTGGCATTGCATGGACAGTAAAATTAGGTAAAGGCGATTTTTTAGGAAAAACAACAATAGCATCGCATGCAGATGGACAGATGCGAAAAAAATTAGTTGGATTAAAGATGATTGATCGAGGAATTCCACGAAGTCATTATGGAGTTTATTTTAATAACGAAAAGATCGGTGAAATTACAAGCGGAGGATATTCACCAACGCTTGATGTTGGGATCGCCCTTGCCTTTGTTCATCCATCATATGACAAAATTCTACAACATGTTGATGTTGAAATTAGAAATAACAAATTAAAAACTGAAATATGTAAGTTACCATTTTATAAAAGGAGTTAAACATGAATATACCAAAAAACCTCCGTTACACAAAAGATCATGAATGGGCAAAAGCTGATGGAACGCTTGTCACGGTTGGAATAACTGAGTTTGCCCAGGATTCGCTCGGCGATGTTGTATTTGTTGAACTTCCCAAAGTTGGAAGTACTATAGAAAAAGGCAAACAATTTGGCGTTGTTGAATCAGTTAAAGCTGTATCAGATCTTTTTGCTCCACTATCCGGTACTGTCACAGAAATTAATACAACGATAATAGAAGAGCCTGAATTAATTAATAAAGATCCCTATGAAAAAGCGTGGATGATAAAAGTCGAAGCAAAAGACATGAATGAATTAGAAAAACTTATGAACTCTAACGATTATGCCACAATGTTAAAAGAGCATCAATAATATGAAATACATACCACTTACCGAAGACGACAAAAAAGAAATTCTTGTTGAACTTGGAAAAAGTTCAATTGCAGAATTATATAAAAATATTCCCCGTGAATTAATTTTGAGTAAACCGCTCAATATTCCGAATGCAATGAGCGAAGATGAATTGCATGAATACTTCAATTCATTAGCTTCAAAAAATATGAGTACGAAAGATACGCTTTCATTCGTAGGCGCTGGAAGCTATGATCACTCTATTCCTTCTGTTGTTAATCATCTGGCAGGGCGTTCAGAATTTTACACAAGCTATACGCCATATCAACCAGAGATTAGCCAAGGGACTCTGCAAGCGCTCTTTGAATTCCAAAGTATGATTGCAGGGCTTTTCTCAATGGACGTTGCGAATGCTTCAGTATACGACGGCGCAATGGCCGCAGCGGAAGCAGTTCTCATGGCACATCGAATTTCGAAAAAACCTACTGTTTTACTTTCGGATGGAATTCATCCACATGTTCGAGAAACTATTAAAACATATACTC
>CAZRKD010000168.1:0-4051 GCA_964600515.1 uncultured bacterium | reverse complement strand
CCCAGTGATACCGGTGATGAAGGCGATTTTCTGCATGGTAAAAATTTAAATCACAATCCCCGCTTCGGCGCAATCTGCCTTTACCATCATCTCTGCCAACTCTTTGAAGCCCGTTTTTGGCGCCCAACCCAGAATCTGTTTGGCTTTGGAAGCGTCGCCAATCAAGAAATCAACCTCGGCTGGCCGAAAATATTTTTTATCAACAACTACATATTTCTCCCAGTTTAGTCCCGCTACCCTAAACGCTTCCTCGGCAAACTCTTTTACCGAATGGGTAACTCCGGTGGCAATAACATAATCGTCCGGACGATCTTGCTGCAACATAAGCCACATCGCCTCCACGTAATCTTTGGCGTAACCCCAGTCGCGTCGAGCGTCCAAATTTCCTAAA
This sequence comes from uncultured bacterium, assembly GCA_964600515.1. GTDB lineage: Bacteria > Bdellovibrionota_F > JAHFAK01 > JAHFAK01 > JAHFAK01 > JAHFAK01. The sequence goes on along the minus strand of CAZRKD010000168.1, from coordinate 3,660 downwards.
CAAATTTTATCCGTTTTTTTGCTTAAAATATCCGCGATGCCTTTGGTAATTTTTCTAGTAACAAAATTTTCTCCGCGACGCGGCGATTCGTGGTTGAAAAGAATGCCGCTACAAGCAAAAGCGCCATAGCTTTCACGATAATTGACCGTGGCATAATGGCCAAAAACTTTGGCGCACGCATAGGGACTCCTGGGATAAAATGGCGTAGTTTCTTTTTGGGGCGTCTCTAGCGCTTTACCGAACATTTCACTAGACGACGCCTGATAAAATTTGGTTTTGGAACCGTTCTCCCGCACCCATTCTAAAAGACGAATGGTGCCGAGCGCTACCACGTCGGAAGTATACTCGGGAATATCAAAACTGATTTTCACATGGCTCTGCGCCGCTAGATTATAAATCTCATCCGGGTTAATTTTATAGAGCAACCTCGCCAGACTGCTGCCGTCGGCCATGTCGCCGTAATAGAGAAACAAATTTTTATCCTTATGTTCAGGATAGAGATATTCCAGACGCTCTCGAAAAACGCTGCTGGAGCGGCGGACGATGCCGTGCACTTCATATCCCTTATTTAATAAAAACTCGGCGAGATAACTGCCGTCTTGACCGGAAATACCGGTGATGAAAGCTTTTTTACCGTTATTCATAAATATAAAAATTCTACGCAAGCAGGATCTGTGTTTTAACTTTCGTCCTGGCCAGTGATAAAGGAAATTCTCATTATAAAGTAGAGTTAGTTAGTAGGATATAATCTCAAATTGAGGACATGGTACAATGAATTTTCCTCCGCTCTTTAGGAACTCTTCTTCTCGTCTTTGAAATTCTTCTATAAAGTGCCAGGGCAACACCAGAGCATAATCAGGCTTTGCGTCGCGCATGACTGATTCGGGGTAGATGGGGATATTTGTGCCAATAGTTCTTAGACCATATTTGGCCGGCTGTCTTTCAGCAATACCATCGATGAGGGTATCGTCAAGTCCAAACCATTGCAGTAAAGTATTACCTTTTGTTGAAGCCCCATATGCCCAGATTTTCTTGCCCCTAGCTTTTTCCTTCTTAATAAAGGAAACGGTCTTTTTCTTTAAAAGTTCTATTTGAGAGAAGAAATCTTTATAAGTCCTGACATCTTTTAGCCTTAATTTTTCCTCGTGAGAAAGGATGCTTTCTACTCGATACCGAGCCACATCTCTCCATGGAGCATTCGCGAAAGTGGCCGGGTTCGCCTCTTTCTTTCTAATATAGATTCGAAAACTCCCGCCGTTTACATCATTTAATTGACAATCCACTATCACGAGACCGTGCTTGTCTAACAAGAATTTCAATGAAGCTAGACTGTAGTATTCTAAATGTTCATGACAAATATTATCAAAAGCGAGCTGCTGAAGCATGAGAGGAAGATAACTCATCTGAATCACCCATACCCCCTCTGTGTCAAGGATGGATTTTACGTCTCGTACGAAGGTATGGGGATCTTCCAAGTCATAGAACATGGCAATTGATGTAATAATTTTCGCTTTTTTATTCTTGAAACGTGATTTCGAAAAAGATTCTGCCGTAAAATAATCATTGATAATCAAATTTGCGTGTTTTTGAGATTCTTCTTTATAGTTGTTTTTGGCTGGATCAAATCCCACTCGTACCATACCCGCATCTACAAAACTTAAAAGAGTGCCGTCATTACTTCCGATGTCAATAAACATATCTCCTCTCTGCGCGCGGACAAGTTTCTGCGCTGATTCAGCAATTTGTTGCAGTTCGTTCTTCATGGTAGTATTTGTCCCCGATCGGTACCAATAATTTCTATACATATCATCAAAAGGCGCCGAGTGCGCGAGTTGAACTAATCCTGATTTTGGAGCGAGACAAAGCTTTAATTCCACTTTTTTCTGTTGCGGCGAAGCATCAGGAACAATAAAATCGGAGATAAATAATTCTCCAAGAGAAAAATGCGGGATCAATTTTTCACCTGAAATTCTACACGTTTTTCTTTCTGGTACGCTGTTTGGTGCTTTTTTCATGGATTTTTTGTTATATCTGGCTGTTTAATAAAATAATTTTAATCTGATTTCTTGGCACTGTCAAGAATTGACTGGGTGACTGAATCTACCGTTTCCCTGGAAAACAAGGTCTTGGCAATATCCACTGCATTTCTTGATAATTTTTTACGAAGACTGTTATCCCGAAGTATTTGTAAAGCATCCACATATTGCTCTGGTACAGTAGCAAGTAATACTGACTGTTTGTGATAAAAAGGATAGCCAACAATATTCTGAGGAGAGGTAATAAGAGGTATTCCTCTCACCAAAGGCTCAAAGACTTTCTGTTGCATTCCTACTTTTTTTGAAGATGGGCTTACTGCAATATCAATCCCCGCCAGAAAAGATTCCATCTCTTCAGCAGGAATATAACCTTCATATTTCACTGTCTTTCCATTGATAAGAGCGAGCAAGCGAGGCGGGAATTTTGACCCAGAGAAATGAAATATGAATTGATTAGGAAATCTTTCATTAATCCTTGGAATTATTTTTTTCAAAAGAAGGGTAAGAGCTCTATGATTATGGGCAACCGTATAAGTAGAGCTCATATATAAGACATGAAACAAGTTGGCATCTTTTATATCGGTATTTTTTCCAATGAGAGGCGGCAGTCCTCGTAAAGGAAGAATAAAGACTTGTTTGGCGCCAAGTAATCTATATATTTTTGCTTCATTGGGATTAAGAGTAGCTACGCAATCACTCTTCCAGGCAACTAATATTTCACTGATAAGCTTAGGAAGATACCGCATAAGGTTGATGGGGGACACGCCATCTTCTTCAAGAAAGTGTCGCGGTTCAAAATTAATTGAACGAGTAACAATGGGAATCTTCTTCTCTTGAGCGTACCTATACAGAGGCCAGAGGTAGGTATAGTCAAACCAAACGATATTGGGCTTGAATTCTTGAATGGATTCCTTGACAGCGCGCCGGATGTTCGGCTCGGCAAACTCAATGGTCGCGCCGTCCCAATACGGCGGCCATACAAATCTTTTTATGGAAAAAAATACTTTCTCCAACAGGCTTCTCTTTTTCGTATAGAGATACGGTACGGTCTCCACGGTAATTCCAAACTCTTCTGAAAAAAGATCAATCTTGCTTTTGTCCTGAAAATCAAACGCTTTTCCTATCACCCTGATATCGTATCCGAGACGCTTGAGCTGTTTTATTCCTTCCAGCCGATCTTGCTCGCAGGCGCCGGCAGTTGGTACCGGAAAACGAGGCGTCACGATTAAAATTTTGCCTTTATTTTCCATACTCAAACAAATTAAACTTGATAATTGACCAAATAGCGCTAAAACCATCTCGCCAACCAATTTTTTTTCCTTCGGCGTAAGTGCGGCCGTAATAGGAAATACCCACCTCAAAGATGCGTAATTTTTTCTGGGCTATCCGAGCGGTGATTTCCGGCTCGATATTAAAACGATTGGAAGTAAGATGTGGCCGAATTTTATGAAGAGCATCTTTGGTGAACATTTTATAGCACGTCTCCATGTCGGTGAGATTCAAATTGGTGAAGATGTTTGATAAAAAGGTAAGGAATTTGTTGCCGATGGAATGCCAGAAAAATAAAATACGGTGCGGGTTCCCGCCCATAAAACGTGAGCCGTACACCACATCGGCAAAGCCG
>CAZRKD010000167.1:0-4085 GCA_964600515.1 uncultured bacterium | reverse complement strand
CGAAAGGAATGTATATAAATCAAGGATTCACATTCCTTGGTGCCTTATAGACTTGAATAAATGTTTATGCTATAATAAAGTTGGCGCAAAATTACACCATGTATAAACCTCAAGTTTTTGGAAAATATCTTTTGATCGATAAAATATCCCAAGGAGGAATGGGAGAGGTCTATAAAGCAAAATCATTCGGCTTGCAGGGCTTTGAAAAACTCTTTGCCATCAAACGAATACTCCCCAAATTTTCAAGCGCAAAAACCTTTGTAGACATGCTCGTCGATGAGGCAAAGATAATCGTATCGCTTACGCACAGTAATATTGCACAGGTATTTGAATTTGATAAAATAGATGATACCTATTATCTTGCTATGGAATTTATTCATGGCAAAGATCTTCGGACCATCATTGAATCTGTTGATTCACTCCCGATTGAAATTGCATGTTATATGGTAGCTGAGCTCACCCGTGGGCTTCACTATCTTCATACGGTAACAGACGCTACAGGAAAAAACCTCAATATTGTTCACCGAGATATTAGCCCACGAAACATCATTGTATCATTTGAAGGCGAAGTGAAAATTATTGATTTTGGAATAGCGAATGCTTCAAATCGAGCGTTTCCGATTGGCAATGATATCTTTGTTGGCAAATATGCCTATATGTCTCCTGAGCAGCTTTTGGGAAAAGACATAACATACAAATCTGACATTTTTTCCGCAGGAATTGTTCTCTATGAACTGCTTTTTAAAAAACTCCCCTTGGGTAAAATGAAAGATCGACACTTACTTGAAATCGACAGGGCTCACACTGATGTGGACCCAAAACTCGATAAGCGATTATTGAAAACGCTTCCTGAAGAACTTTCAAAAATAGTAAGCCGTGCAACTGCAATAGATCCCAATGCTCGCTACGAAGATGCATTGGCATTGTATAACGACATCATGGGATTTCTAGCAAACTATAATAAACGAGCAGATTCAATAACCCTTGGCCACTATATCAAAACGATATTCTCTCAGGAAATTTATGGAGTGGCGAGAAGAGAAATCACTGAAGTTATTACTGAACAAAAAAAAGTTGTTGTTATACAGGTCGAGCTTAAGTCGAGTGCAGAAGATATCGAAACACGAGAAAAAATTCTTTCGTGTTTTCAAGAGATTCTTGAAATTATACAAACTCATGGCGGAATTCTTTATCGACTTCATAATCAAAAACTTATTGCCATCTTTGGGTTACCAAAGAATCGAGAAGACGATATCTATCAAGCTCTCACAGCTGCACTTACCATAAAAAACCACAGAGCACATCTTGATTTTGATACCGAACTTACGATTGCTCTCGATTATGGAAGTGTTCTTGTTGCTTTAAAAGGCGAAGATTTAAAAAACTTTACTATTTCTGAAGGCCCTTTCCAAAAAGTGCAGACTTTGATCAGACTTGCTTTCCCTCAAGAGATTCTCTTAGGAGCTGTGATACAGAATACGATGCATGATCACTTTAAAATTACTCCAATCGAGCGAGATGGAAACTCATACTATAGTTTAATTGACACGCTCGATACCCTTAAAACATCGCGATATGGAATTAATGTTGAAGAAGGATTTGTAAATAGACAAAAAGAATTTGCTCTCTATGAAAAGGCACTCGATCTACTTTCATTAGAAGTGGGAAAAACCATTTCAATTGTTGGCGAAGCAGGAATTGGCAAGACTGCGATGGCTCGTGAAATTGCTCGGCAAGGAGATAAGGCAAAAATTCAAATTTTTATTGAGTCAACGCATCCTTCTATTAAAAGCCCGTATGGGATGTTCAAAGATCTCCTCATACAGCTTCTTTCCATTGAGAGTAATGATCATGAGAACGTATCACTTAAAATGGCAGAACTCCAAGGCTTTGGACTTTCAAATGTTGAGCTCGAATCACTCAAAACGATACTCTCCGTGCGATTCAGGAGTCCTCAATTAGAAGCGCTTTCACCTGAGCAGCAAAAGCTCGTTATCTTTGTTTCATTACGAAAAATTATTATGGGTTTGGCGCGACAAAAAACAATAATCGTATTTGAAGATCTTCACTTCGCTGATGAATTATCACTCGAAGCAATTGATATGATTTTAGCCCTTGGGCCGATTCCGAATTGTATACTCATTAAAACCTATCGACCGCACTTCTCATATGCATGGAAAAATAAGGATCCACAGGAAGTAGTTATAGATCTTCCCCCGTTTACTGAAGATACCCTTGCAGCATATATGAAAACCTTTACCTATAATATTCCACTCTCAAAAAAAGTACTTGCGAGGATTTATACACAATCAATGGGAAATCCATTATTTGCAGGTGAGCTCATGAAAAGCTTTCTTGATACGAAGAAGGTTCATATTGTCAATAATGAATATGCATTTGCGGGAGAGAGTAGCAATCTAGTAATTCCTGATACTCTGTATAGTTTACTTGCTTCGCGCGTTGATTCGCTTGATAGCAAAACAAAGGCTACACTCAAAGAAGCGAGCATCATTGGTCAGGAATTTAGCTTTGATGAACTGAAATCTCTGTCGCATCTCGATGGAGTGGCACTTAAGCATGCTCTTAATGAATTACTCGCATCGGGTATTATTCGTGATTATAGAAAGGCTGGGCAGCATATCTATGAAATTATTCATGCCCTTATGCGCGAAGTTGTCTATAAAAGTATGCCCCATCGTGAGAGATCAAAGCTCCATACAATAATCGCCGATTATCTCTATGAAAAACACACGAATGCGTTAGATGAGTATACCCAAGAACTTGCCTACCATTACAAGAGAAGTACGAAAGAAGATAAGGCATTTCAGTTTTTGCTACGAGCTGGGGATGAAACATATAAGAGCTCTCTTATCAGCCAAGCTAATTTATATTATATCGAAGCAATTGCGTGTCTTACGAATAACGAAAATATCGTGAGCAATAAAAATATAATTCTCATAGAATTGAACTACAAAGTAGGAATCACGAATCAGCTTCTTGGAAAAATCGACATATCGCAGAAGGCTCTCTCGAGAGCACTAAAATTTTCACACGATCATGGAATCAATGAATTTATACCAAAAATCTATCATCAGATAGCTCGGGTCAATAAAATAAAGGGAGATTATCAAGAGGCCTTGCATAGTATTGATGAGGCTTTAGGCCTTGCGGAAAATATCGTCAACCCGAATGATCAATTAGAATTCTTGCATGAAAAAGCAGCGCTCTATCGAATAATTCATGAGAAAGAGAAAGCATTAGCGATATTAAAAGATGGCCTTGTGCAAGTACGGGTGTTAAAAGATTCTCGTCTTGAGAGTATGTATTTAAATGCTCTGGGAATAATGTATGCTACGAGTGAATATACAAAAGCTTTAGAATATTATAGAGATGCGCTTCTCATAAGAAAAAAAAGAAAAGATACATTAGGAATTGCTGTTGTACTCAGTAATGTTTCAGCTGCTTGTTACAGACTTGGGAGGTTAGATAAAGCCATAGAATATGCAAAAAAGAGTCTTCACCTATCTTCAGAAATCGAAGACAAGTTAGGAATAGCTCTTAATTTTGCTAATCTTGGCGAAATTTATCTTGCTCAACATGATCAAGATCAAGCAAGCGATTCATTTCTTAAAGCGTTTAAGGCAGCAGGTGAACTTTCATGGAAGGAGGGCATAACTATATCTAAAATTCATCTCGCATTAATTGCCATTTTTAAAAATGAAAATCTTTCTCATGCAAAACAATTCCTCGAAGAATCTATAGAAGCGGCTCTTGGGTTGAATAATCATGAACTCATTGCCAAGGCTTATCTCGTTCATTCAAAATTATTGTCCCTACAAAAGGACGAAGAAACATCTCAATACTTTTTTGCTGAGGCACAGAACATAATCAAAAAGAACAATCTTTTCTCCATTATCGAGCAATTTAATAAGATTTTATCATAATAAAAGCAATAGGTTATAAGATTTATTGCAAAAACACATAAAAACCCCTTTTATTTTGTCACAAAATATGATACTATACATAATATGAGGAAAGATCTATGAAGAAAAAAAATGTAAGTCCTTCGATAATTCTTGTTTTGA
>CAZRKD010000166.1:0-4115 GCA_964600515.1 uncultured bacterium | reverse complement strand
TCTCCCTAAAAAGATTGAAGCTTTCAATTATGACTTTATTATAGCATACAATAGGAGTAATTGCAAGTAGAGAATAACAGAATATTTAATTTCGCATTATTAATATATAACTCTTTATAATTACTAAAAAATTATCTCATTAAACCTCCTGAATATTCGTGAATATTTGTAATGATAGAATTATTTTGCTCTTCTATTGACAAATAATGAAGCATTATCTTACGCTCTATAGTATGCGATTTTTTTGGATAGTTTTAATAGTGTTTATTTCATCCTGCGGGCCGACGCATCAGCTCGAAGTATTTATTTCGGTTGATTCATCGCTCCAGGCTCAATATAACAGTGGAAAGCGGTATGCATTTATTATCTTTGATGCTTCGGGAAGTACGCTCTATTCAACATTTTTTGAAAAAAGCGGGCAGCAGAAATTTAAAACGTCTGAATTACCAACGGGTTCGGGTCTTCTTCCGGAGATCCAAGTCTTTTCTTGTGAAGCGGCGACTCTCGATTGTCTCATCATGTCTGGAACACTCGCCGGTGTTGATCCACTTGATCATTACTCCCAAGCCGATAATTCATTTAGTATTTTTGATGGAGAAATTGTCGACATCACAATTTCGATGAAGCCGGGAACGGAATAAAATTCTCATCGCAATTAACAAAACGAAAAGAAAATACATACTATCACATTCATTTCTTTGGTTTATCTTGAGCATACATCCGCCGCCTTCTGAAGTTTCTAGTGTTTGCTCGGCCGTTACGGTAGAACTATCTGATGATGTTGTCGGGCTTTTGGGAGGAGCTCCCGGTGAATTCCCACCATCTGTTGATTCATCCGGAGTATCATCATTTGTTGTATTATCCGAAGTATCCTCATCGTCATTTGATTCATTACCTCCAAGTGGATAATACACACCGCCGACGTTTTCTGCACCGGTTTGGCTATTGCAACGAGCATCGAATCCAATATCGCGCGTGAATTTTTCAGTTGAATATGATTTGCTTCCATCGATACTAAGCGTATCACCAAAGAATTTAAAACTCACATATGATTCATCACTCGAAATTGGCCTAAAATAGACATTTTTATTGAAGTATACCGAAAAACTTAAAAGTGCTCCATCGAGTCCATTGCCAACCGTATCACGATACTTTAAAAATACTTTTTTATTCGATGAAGGTGGGAGGAAGGCTACCGCATCTTTTAGATCAACTTCTGTATTTACAAATCCATCTCCATCCAGATCATCAAATTCTACGTTTTTAAAATAATCATAGGGACCGCTAGAACTTGAACCAATTGCAATTGATAGATCAAGATCATCTGGCCTTTCATGATAGAATGAAACGAGTACACCGGGATTATATTTAAATCCAATGGTCATATTTGACACCGCAGTTACCTTGCCGGCGGTGACTGAAACAACCGTTCCATTATTGATTGAAGCTGCTGCAGGGTAATAGGTCGGAGGAAATCCATTTACAAAATTACCAAAATCATAGATACCAACGCCTGATCCATTTCGAGAGATAAATTCATCTTCGATTAAAAAGACACTGCCATTGCCAAATGCACCTAATACGGGATAGCCTTCTACTTTAAGATAATAATTTCCCGAAGGTAATCCCGGTAACATATATTCTCCGGGCGATTGTACAAAGTTTCCACCAAAACAAAGAGGAGCTCCTACACTTCCTGAGATAACGGGCTTTAGTGTTACTGCATCAATTGCTACAATATTAGATCCAAATAACGGTGCACCATCGGCAAACTGAATAGTCCCAGAAATAGCACCAGACTGGGTCTCAAAAATTTCTTCTGGATAGATGCTACTCATGCCGGAAATATCATCTTGAACAAAATTTATTATGGCATCATCATCTTGAGAATACATGTATGATACGCCGCTTTCGTAATAAAAACTCGAATGATCGAGACCTAACATATGCCCGACTTCATGAGCCAGGGTTGTTCGAAGTTGTTCTTCCGTATCGATTATAAGTCCATTTAATACAATGAGTGAATCAATGTATTCGCCATTCGTATCTGCAGTCGAAAACGCAAATCCAAGTGTGCGTAATGGGTCAGCACCTGATTCTTCGGTTAATGACCCATCCTCATCAAGATAGATAAAAAAATCTATGGCGCTTTCTTTATTTTCAGCCTCGGATCTTGTGGCAAAACCACTGACATTGAGACTGATATATGATGTCGCCACATCGGTCCACATCAAAAGCGCATCTCGAATTACCGCTTCTGCATTATCAATTGAGGGAAGATCTCCATCGGCATCGAGATAAAAATCAAATGTGGAACGCGGCCAATAACCCATTTGCACAATGCCATCAGTCCTACTATCGAGACCAGTAAAGCCATATCCTTTCAATTCACCCAAAAGAAAGAGAAGTAGAAGTATGTGCTTTACTTTCATAACTTTTCTTTCGTTTGAATGAGACTTTTAATTTTTTTCTGTAATTCACCAAAAGATTTTATGGAGAGTTGAAAAAGTTTATTGATACGGTCAAGCTCTCGTGAGTCATTATTTTTCGTAACTCGAATGATTGATCGATTATCAATAACATTCAATTTTCTTTTTGTAATTTTATTTTCATCTATTGTTCGATAGGTAAAATCTTCATCTTTATGTAAAAATAATAATACCCTATCGCCTTCTTCATAATTGACTTTATAGCTATTTGGAAGGGTTGATTTTTTAACTTGTGCCTCGGCAAAAATGAAATTTGTATCGATCTTTCCCTTCAAAACCTCGACCGATGTAAATTCTCTAATTTTCCAGACAAGATCATGCCCGCGAAATAATTTTTTCCCATATGTTTGGCTACTAAAATCAGCAATAACAATGACTTCTGCTTGTTTGGTAAGATCTTCAAGTCTTAACGTTTCGGGCAGTTTTTTAGTAAGAGGCTTTGCCCCTAAAATAGTGACAATACAGGTAATAAAAATAATACAAAAAACTAAACTTTTTTTCATAGCTATCCCCTCAATAATTCACTTAACAATACATAAATATTAGCTTTTTTGTCAAAAGCATAATCCATATATGTATTTTTTGCAATTCCTATGCCAATTGTGTAAAAAAGTGCTCTTGACGATTCGACTCTCTGTGCGATACATATACCATATTTTCCCTGAATCTAATATGGAGGTTCTATTATGGAATTTTTAGATCAGCTTCTTGCAGAAGGTCGAGGCAATAATTACGAATTACATGATTACATTAATCCTCAATTCGTAAAAGTTTTAAAAATTATTGGATTTAATAAATGCTATGAAAAATCCGAGGGGATGTATCTCTATGATATTGATGGCAATAAATATTGGGATTTTTTAGGCGGTTACGGCGTATTTAATATTGGCCGAAATCATCCCTTTGTAAAAAAAGTACTCAAAGATTATATTGATCGAAACACCGCAAGCCTCGTAAAAATGGAGGCACCACTCGAAAGTGGCATTCTTGCAAAGCGCTTACTTTCACTCGTGCCTGCACAAAATCTCGATAATGTTTTTTTCACCAATTCCGGAACTGAAAGTATTGAAACCGCCATTAAATTTACCCATGCAGCAACTCTACGCAAAAAGATTCTCTACTTAGATCATGCCTTTCATGGGCTTACCAATGGCTCACTTTCAATTAATGGCAATAAAGAATTTCGCGAAGGTTTTGAGCCACTCATGCCCGGATATGAATCAGTACAACTAAATGATAGAATAACTCTTGAAGCAAAGTTATTAAGTAAAGAATTTGGGGCATTCATTTTTGAGCCCATTCAAGGTAAAGGCGTGTACATGCCAGATCCCGAATTCTTAACATACGCCCAAGAACTCTGCAAAAAAACAGGAACGCTTTTTATTGTTGATGAAGTTCAGACGGGACTTGGCCGCTCTGGCGCGATGTTTTGTTTTGAGCACTATAGTCTTACACCTGACATGATCCTTATTTCAAAGGCATTAAGTGGCGGTTTTGTTCCCGTCGGAGCAGTGCTCGCTACAAAAAGCGTTTATGACAAAGTTTTTTCATCGCTTGACCGCTGCGTTGTTCATTCTACTACCTTCGGGCAAAATAACTTTGCTTCTATTTGCGGACTTGCCACAC
>CAZRKD010000165.1:2510-4142 GCA_964600515.1 uncultured bacterium | reverse complement strand
GTCTAGACGGTAAATGGACTGCAGAAATTGAAACATGGCAAAACCCAGGAGAAAATAAAGTAACCTTTTCACGCAAAGCTGAGAGCACATCAAAAGATATTTCTGCTGATGATTTAGCAACTCAAGATGCAGCTGGGCAACAGCCTCAGTCTGATGCTGCAAAGAAAGCTGAAGAAGAGAAGAAGCAGAAAGAAGAAGCTGCAAAAAAAAGTAGTGAAGAAAAAACAAAAATTGAGATGGTTCTTAAAATAGATACCAAAGAGAAAAAAGTTTCAGGTACTACTACGATAACGAAAGGGGCAGCAACAACTGACTCTGGTTCATTCAGTAGTAAATTGGATAGCTTTTCAAAATTTACTTCTGCTGAATATACCGGCAAAACTACCAAGGGAAAGATTTCGTGCGAACAAAAGAATGAAAAAGAACTCTCCTGTACAATGAATATTGAATCAAAATGATTGACTTCTTTCTTGTCTTTTTTCATGACGCAAAAATCACATAATTTACTTGACATTGACTTTAATTCATTATATATAACATTCGTATTTTTGACATTTTTCATAACAATTTTTATGGAGGTTTTGTATGGGTAGACATTACAAAAAAGCGGCTGACAATAGCCCAATTAGAATCATTAAGAAGTATCAGAACAGAAAACTCTATGATACAAAAAATAGCGTTTATGTTACGTTAGATGACATTGCAAAGCTTATTAAAACTGGCGAAGAAGTGAAAGTCGTTGATAATCAAACAAAAGGAGATGTAACGGCAATTATTCTTACGCAAATTCTCTACGATCAGGAAAAATTCAAGAAAAGCATTATGCCAATCACGATGCTCAAAAACATGGTTCAAAGCGGAAGTGGATCGGTGTATGAATTTATGCAGAAATTTGTAACCCAAAGTGTGAGCAATATTCACAATGCAAAAGTAGAAGCTGAACGATATATTGACCGTCTTGTTGCTCAAGGAGAATTAAGCAAGGTAGAGGGTAAGAATCTTGTTAAAGACCTGATTCACTCGGCACAACGCGGAGTTGATGAAGTTCAAAATAAAATTGATGAACGTATTAAGACAACACTTTCTAAGATGAAAAAAGTTACTGATTTACAAACAAACATTTCTCATCTTCATACGAAGCTTGATACTATTGAACGAAGAGTTGATGAATTAGAAAGATAGTTATCCTTTAATACTCTTCATAAACGTTTCGAAACTTTCTTCCCAATGTTCAACTGAATTTGTAGGACCGATCAATTTTACAAACCATGGCCCATTTGTAGTTTCTACAATACCGGCAAGCATTCGAAAGTTTGGCTTTGAAGTTGCTCCCCCACCCATTGGTCGCATTGATTCGAGATACGTTCCTTTAACATCAACTGTTGTTTGTTGTAATCCATTAACGTTATTTTTTACAACTTTTGCAGTTTCCTTTGTTGGTCTTCCATCTGATTGAATAAATTGTCCATACCAACGATCAAGGTTTGCCTCAACACTTCCGCCTTGGCCTGGAAAATAGAATACAGCTACGGTAACGTCCTCAGAATCGCCATCGGCTTTTGGTAATCGGTATTGTGCTTTTCTCATCGGTGATGGAGTTTCTTCAATCCATCCAGCCGGGTGAGCCCACGT
>CAZRKD010000165.1:0-2410 GCA_964600515.1 uncultured bacterium | reverse complement strand
TCATCATTTTTAGTACAGCCAAGAGACAGTAGAGCGATGAGTACTATCAATATACGTTTATTCATATAAACCTCCAAAAAGTTAGATGTTAGGATTGGAGAAATAAATAAGAATGATGGAAAAATCAAGGTTTTAGATTTTCATTGCCGTGTATTTTTTATATTTATCGAGGACAAGAAGAGGATATTCAAAATAAATATTTTTTCCTTCTTTGATAAGATTATTAAGCGCAGCTGGTCCGAAATTATAAGCAGCAAGGACCATTCTTTGGTTTTGCTTAAATCGTTTTGTTAATTTATAGAGAAAATATACGCCTATTTTAATATTGGTAATGGGATTAAAAAGCGTCAATTCATCCCACGGTATTTGTAATTCCTCGGCGAGCTCTGCACCGACGGGTGGCATAATCTGCATGAGGCCTTGAGCGTTCTTGTAGGAAACAGCTTTATGATTGAAAGAGCTTTCTACTTTAATGACGGCGAGAATAAAGAGAGGATCAAAACCATATTTCATGCTTTCAGAGACAATGACACTTGCAATGTATTTTTCCTCAAATGGAGTAAGCCCCGTTTTGTGGCCTCGAATAATCGTGAGAATTTTTCGTTCCAAATCATGCAGCGAATATTTTGATTGAATTACCTTTGGAAAAAAAAATGGATTCGTTGTTTTGCTATTATAAAATTGATCAAAATGATTTTCTTCTGATTTAGATAAAGTAAGTTCGCTTAAGAGATTTGCAATAAATTGAAAGCTCCGTGATTCAGTAAAAGAATTATGCCCCGGATCAATGTACCAAACACTTACAAACAAGGCGAGAATAATAGTTACGGTTATTGTCACGGGAGAATTTATTATTTTAGGTATATAGTGTTTCATACTGACACTCCTGTATGCCCAAAACCCTGAGTATCTCTTTCAGTTTCCGTAATCTCATCAACTGCTACAATATTCACACTCACTATTCGATTGATAACTAATTGTGCTATTCTATCCTCATGAAAAATAGTAAACGGCTCTTTCCCAAAATTCATTAGGATAATTTTTATTTCTCCCCGGTAATCTGAATCAATTGTCCCCGGGCTATTTAATACTGTTAAACCAAAGTTAATTGCGAGGCCACTACGTGGGCGTATTTGTCCTTCAAACCCAAGGGGTAGTTCAAGTGCTATTCCCGTAGGAACAATACACCGATCCATGGGGCTAACCACCATTTTTTCACGAATACAGGCTCGAATATCAATTCCACTCGCACCTTTGGTCATGTACGATGGAAGGTTGCCTTTTAATTCATGAAAATGAGGTAAGCATTTAACTTTTAGAGTAAGAATATCCGTCATTTTAAATTTGAGTATACCAAAAATAAAGTGATTTGTCAAGAGAAGAAGATCGTAACTATTTGAAATTATTAATTTTTATTAAATAATATATTTTTGATTGTGTGTCATAAAGGCTTCGAGCTTCTTTTTGTGCAGATTCGCCTTCGCCAAAGTAAAGATCTCCTCGGTAAGGCCCGGAAATGGCATTTCCTGCACTTTGATCGATAACAAATCGCGAGGAAGGTATATGCGAGATCGATCCATCGCTTTTTATGACCGGTTTATTAAAAGTAATGAATGCAATACCTCCCAAGGGAAATATCTTTTTATCGGTTGCTATTGATCGCTTGGGTGTTAATTCAGTAAGATTTGTCCCTTGAGGGCCTTCTGCTGTTTCTTGAAAAAAAATGTATCGCGGATTTTTAAGAAGTGAACGTTCGGTTTTTTTTGCGACACTTTTGAATTGGTAATCATTACTACAGGCAAAGTTAAGACGCATTATTGTATCATTTTCAACGAGAACTTTTCCTGAACCTTGTATATGGAGATCAAATCGCTCATAAGGATCTTTGAGCCACAGGATCTCAAGCCCAAGGCCATTTAAAACGCCCAATTCATCTATTTCTTTTCGTGTAAATTTTTTGCCTAAATTATTATCGGGACATTTATAAATAGGATAACGGTACACATCGGTTTTCTCTAAACTTCCTGATAATTCTATATGATAAAAACCCGTAAATGTTACCGGCTTTTTGGTTTTGATATCGGAAATTTCATATATACTAAAAATTTCAGTAATTGTTTTTCCAAGTTCTTCAATTGATTTATTATGCTCGAGAAGTTTTTTAAATGTTTCTAATGAATCTTCGATTTTTTTTTGCGATAATTCTTCATTCCCAAACATCCTAAATTTTTTGGGAACTTCAGAACCTGCAAAGTTTTGAAGCTGACGATCAATTGCCTGAATAAGCGATTTTTTATCAAGATCATCATGAAACGAAATATTTTCTACTTTTTTTTTAGTAAGGCTAGCAAAAGAGGTAATTTCTATTACTATGAATGCTCCTAGAATAAAAAGTAATTTCATACATTCA
>CAZRKD010000164.1:0-4163 GCA_964600515.1 uncultured bacterium | reverse complement strand
TATTTTTCGCAAAATCCTGGACTCATTAATAAAGCACTCGAATTACTTCCAACACTCGATAATGAAGACAAGATGATCAAAGAAAAAACCCTTGCAATCTATTACCTTTCAAAAGAACCAACGCCTGAAAATATTATTTTATTACAGAATAGCCTCAATTCGGTTCTTGCCGACAATGAATCTGACCCTGAAGTTTATTATATTTATGGTTTGTACTATATGAAAAACGCCATGATAGCGAAGGCAACATCGAGTTTTGTGACATCATTACAGTACGATAAAAATTATCTCCGATCACATCGAAAGTTACTCGAAATTGCAACGAGTAAAGATGATACCGTGAGAATAAACTTTCATAAAAAATATATTGAAACAATTGAGACGGAATTAAAGACAAAATATCCTGAGCTTTCTCCTCAGGCTCAATTACCTACGAACCAAAGCTCTACTCGAGAGACAAAACCAATCGATCTTCAGCAGGCATTTGTAAAAAAAAAAGCACACATAACCAAATCTTGAACATCAGTATCGAAGACCGAAATCAGGCAAAGAAATTATTTGCCCAGGGTTCATTTTATTTTACGAAGGGAGAATATACAAAAGCCCGCGATGCTTATGAAAAAGCAATTACGTTAAATCCCCTTCAAGCCGAATACCATTATCGTTTGGGAAATTCATTCGAAGGACAACGCAACTCGACTGATGCCATTGCCTCATATACAAAAGCCATTGAACTCGATCCCACCTATATGATTGCTTATAAAAAATTAGGCTTACTTCTCTTCGATAGCGGCGATACCGAACAAGCACACGGAATTTTAGAAAAGTATCTTAGCTTCAATCCCCCAAAACGCGATCGGGAAATGGTGATGAATATCTTAAAGAGTATCGTTACAGGAAAAAATAACTAGGATGCCGACGTACACGTAATATCGCCCTTTAAGATTTCGTCGCCCTGCGGGTTGTGTTTTTTATCCATAAGAAGCTGAATCTTAATATTCAAATTTTCCTCACTGCTATTTTTAAGGAGTTTTACATAAAGACGTAAGAGTAAACCATCTCCATAACTTTTCTTATCAAGAGCAAATGGTTCTAAAGGTTCTGCTCTCTCTTTTGGCATTATAATAGGATATATAAAAACTCGTGAAAATGAATTTTCAAAATTTATTCTCTTAGTGGTTACATCATCTGAAATTTTTCCAATAAACTTTTCATCCATTTTTTTAGTATTAGCACTATTACATTTACCTTGAATATCACATGTGTCGAGTACAAGGAGTCCCGCAAGTTCGCCGATACGCGTTCCCACGGATTTGTCTTTAACATTAGCTTCGAGGCTTGCTAAAATTTCCTCATCTTTTTTTCCTTGTGATTTAAGAGATCGAATAATATTCTTTCCTGGCTCTTCAAGAAGAAACATATTTTCTATAAGAGAATATCCATCGCGAAGTAATGTCAACTTCCCCACTATACCTTTAACAACTGCTAAATTGTTAGCATCATTAACGCAATAAAACACTCTATCTTCGTTACTTCTCGGTATACTCTTTATAAATGCCCTTTGCTCTGGAAGTGTAGTAAACTCCCTGAGCATTGTTTGATCCGATTGAGTACTCGCTTGGTATGGATTACCTGGCAATTGAGCAACTTCTGTAGGCTGTTGTTGCGGCTTTTCTTTAGGCACATACTCTCCTTCAACATGTATTTCCATTGCCGTATTAAGAACAGCACAATTACCACATGTAATGCTCTTTGGATTTTCGTCTGTGTTTTTAAACATTATTGTATAGTTTTTTCTTTCAGGACGAGGACTTAATAACATTTCTCCCTCTAATTCACATCGCACATATTCGTCGTCATCTTTATATTTTCCATTTTCCTTTGTAAGTGCTTCACATAGTTTCGGCAACTTATCGACCTTTTCAAGATCGTCTTTAGGAAATCCTACATTAAGATGCACAATCGGTTTATCATGATTAACATTATCTATTTTCGTAAAATTCGTTTGTGCCGAGTCATGTTTCTTTCGCTCACGAGTCTTGTTGCTCGTTATATTTTTCATTATTGCTTCTATATATTCGACACGCGACCCATATGGCCCGATAGGATAGACCCCATTATTCTTAATTAATTCAAATGTTCCAGTTAAAGAGCCAATGATAGACAAATTTGCATCATCTTTCATAGTATTTTTTATGTATGATTTCTGAGGGTCTATAGTAAATTTATGGTTAAAACTTTCCGTATCTCCAGCTGTATCAGATTTTGGAGAAGTATCGGTGTTCCCTGGATTTTCAGGGGCAGGAGTCACTTTACCTGTATTCCCTGGATTCGTTGCAGCCGAATTACCCCCATTGGTAGATTTACCTCCCTGAGGTCCTCCCTTGCATACAACAATAATCCACGGAAATAGAAATAAGGAAACATACAAAAGTTTGGTTTTTCTATTCATAGAATACCTCCTTACACTTTCGATGGAATACATACCATAGTGCAAGACAATAGTCAATAGAGCATTAATAATATAAAAAATAGTGATGAATGCAGCAATTGAAAATTAGCAATAAAATATTAACAATATAATAACTATGTATAATTAACTCAATAATAAACCTTAAAATCAATGATACTAGCTATATAATAAATATAATAATTTCAATAATTAAATAATTTTACAAAATTTTTGATTATTTTTAATAAAATAATTATTATTTAATAATAAACTATGTATAATAATTATTATAATTTAATCAGCGCTTTATACAACTTTTATGTGAATTTAAAAATCTGAGGTTAGGGGTACATGAAAATTTGTTGAAAGTTAAATAGTTGATAATAATATTTTAACTATTAGATAGTATTGACCTTTTTGTCCATTTGAGCAAGAAGGCTATCAAAAGATTTGGTGAGTGATACCTTTTGAAGTATTCCCTTTTCTAGCTTCGTATTAAACTGAATGGCATAGGTTCGGGCAAGATCCGCTCCATCAAACTTAACATTACATATCTTCCAAGGGTTATCCTGATTTTTACTCAACTTTGCCTTGCACATTTCATAGGTTATTACAATATCTACGTCTTTTCTTTTTATGCTATAATCAACCGTTGCATGATTGTCTTTAATTGCTTCTTTTAAGAAATCCAAATCTGCCTTTGCAATCAGTTCTTCGGTTTTCTTTGAATACAATTTTTTAAGAAGCGAGGAAAAAAGGGTTTTAAAGGTAGCTTTTTGCTTATTTTGTAATTTTGCCCAAAATTCTTTTTTAATAGTCTTTTCGCTTAAGCTGTTAAAATCAAATGCCTTATTTACAATTGAACTAATCATTCCCCGCAGTTCTTTACTTCCCTCTCCAGGCTTTTCTTGTATAAGCTTTCGTATATTACTCGTAATTGATTCGATAACCTGACGAGGAGAAGATGAATTTTCTTTAATTTCTTCATTTTTTAACACTTCTTCTTTACTATACAATTCAGAAGAACTCACTATACCTATAATAATAAAACTAACTATATATATAAACTTCATGGGTAAATACCTCCAAATTGGGTTTTAGGTTTTGGGTTTTAGTGCTTCTTCTAACAGGCAAAACCTAAAATCTAACAAATAATTAATAGTATATATACAAAAAATCAACTATTAATGCGTTCTCCTATCAATTTCTTAATATACTCTCGATTATTGTCTAAATCTTCTCGTGTCTTAATTGGAATAAATCGAGTATTAAGCCCTTCTCTCGGTACAACGATGAAATTACTGGATAAAAAATGAGATAATTCACCTGAAACCGTTTCAAATTGTATGACTCGCTCTGGAATACGCTTTTCAACAACGGCAATGGGAAGTTCATACGACGTTCTTAAGCTCTCTGCATTAAAATATATCGTATTCGTATTAAAATAGGTATTTTCTTGTAGAAAAGAATCTTTCGGCAATCGAAATCCCTCAATAAGTTGTTTTCTTCCGTCAACATGCAAGGGAATTCCTCCCGTATCATCTGCTTTTGCTTTGGCTACTTCAAAAGACATGTGAGAACCACTGGTAATATGAGCACCAAAAATCGCAGGATCTATAGATGCAGCGCAGTTATCGACATTGACAAACATGAGATATTTACCCCCTGTTTCGATAAAATCTTTTAGGATCTGCGATCGGAGTAATGATTT
>CAZRKD010000163.1:0-4169 GCA_964600515.1 uncultured bacterium | reverse complement strand
GCTAATCTTTTTATTTCATATGAGGATAGTCTCATAGTAAAAGAATATTATGCGATGTATGCGTTTTATGTATTACTAGCTATTCGAAATGGGAATAATGAAGTAGGTAAGGAAATTTTAGAAACAGTGCTTATGCCTTTTATCGAATTTGTTAACACACGGACATTCATGGGAGACGCTGGCAAAAAGATAGATCCGGCATCGCTTGGCAAATAATATTGTAGGATTCCCACAGATTTTTTATTATCTTACCACAACACGACTTGACAAAACATGACTTGACAAAACGTAGTAATACTTTATTCTATACGTATGAATAGTTTTATTGGAAGAAACAAAGAGCTCGATCTTCTCGAAGGATATTATCGATCAAAGAAAACTGAATTTTTACCTATTTATGGCCGTAGGAGAGTTGGTAAAAGCGAGCTCATAGTACATTTTATTAAGAATAAACCTGCTCTTTATTTCTTGGGTAAAAAAGCCCTTGCTCATTTTCAAATTAAAGAATTTTTAGAGGAAGCAGCTCGATGTTTTGGGCAGCCACTCTTGAAAAGAACTGATATAACCAACTGGAAAGAGGCTTTGAGTTTGGTTGTAAATCAAAAGAAAAATCAAGAAAAACTCATTATTGTTTTGGATGAATTCCAATGGACTGCCGAAGCAAGCCCTGAGCTTCCATCAATTTTACAGGGGTTCTTAGATAGAGAATGGAAAAATAGAAAAGATATTTTTTTAATCGTATGCGGATCGTATATTGGTTTTATGGAAAAAGAAGTTTTAGGAGAAAAAAGTCCTCTTTTTGGTAGGCGGTCAGGCCAGATTTTCTTGAAACCATTTTCATTTAGAGAAACCTCTTTGTTCCATAAATCATGGTCTATTCAAGACAAAGCAAAGGCTTATTTTATCTGTGGTGGTATTCCACTCTATCTTCTTTTTTTTAATGAACGTAATTCGGTTGCAAAAAACATTGAAAAAAATTTCTTAGATATCAATTCAGCTTTATTTAAAGAACCTGAATTTTTATTACGAGAAGAATTACGAGAGCTTCCAAAATATTATGCACTACTCATGTGTCTATCACGGGGTTTAGCCGCGAGTAAAAATATTGCAATGCAAACCGGAATAGATGAACGAAAAATGTATTATTACATTAATAACCTCATCGAGTTAGGATATGTAGAACGTATATATCCATTAACATCGAAAGAGCCTGCCAATCGCGATGTACGGTTTGTGCTCAAAGATCAAATGCTTAAGTTTTGGTTTAGATTTATCTACCCTCATACTGCGTATATTTCTCGAGTTGATTCTGCTGATTCGTTTAAGAATCTTATAGAGCCCAATTTAGATTCATATTTTGGGAGCTGTTTTGAGCATTTGTGTCGAGAGGCGCTTTCTTTTTTGTACCAAAGAGAAAGAATAAGCTCTCCATTTGAGATAGGTCAATATTGGGATAAAAGAGTTCAAATAGATGTTGTTGGTTATCGTACAGGAGAAGGAATTGATATTGGGGAATGCAAGTGGGGAAAAATTACTTCCACTAAAAAGCTTATTCAAGATCTACAAGAAAAAATTAAAAACTACCCAAATAAAGAAGGATTGACAATACGAGGGAAAATTTTTTCTCGATATGCACTCAATGTATCAGAGCTACCGAAGAATATTGAGCTGTATACTCTTGAGAGCATGTATAAATAAGAAAGGGGTTCTACTTTTGTGTTAGCAACTCAAAGTATTTCTCGAAGGTCTTAGTGAATTGGAGACGAAAAAGTCTTTTTTGATAATGCAGGATTTCCAGAAAAAATTATCGAAACTATACATACAAGCAGTATTTTTTTCATTTTAGACCTCCATATCTTGATCTTTTAGTCAAATTACTACAAGAGCAATAAAAGAGCAATAACTTACTTTTTTTCTAGTTCGGAAAGAAACATATCTTGTCTTGAAGAGATTAGACTAATGATTTGTTAACCTAAATATATATTTGCTATTTAGTATTCTTTATAGTAGTCTAATAATATGTTTCTTAATAGAGACGATGATATCCGCCGGCTTCTCTCATTATGGAAAGACAAAGCAGCTCAGCTTGTTGTTTGTTATGGACGACGTCGTGTTGGCAAGACAGCACTTCTTGAACATTTCTCCCAAAAACAAAAGATATTGCATTGGATTGCGTATCGTTCAACAAGTTATGATCTGCTTCGAGATTTTTCAAAGAATCTCTTTTCGTATACAAATGCTCATGAAAAACCGAATGAAGATTTTACCTTTGGTACCTGGAAAAATGCATTTGATACTTTAGCATTACATGCAGAACATAAGCGTATTGGAGTCATTATCGATGAATTTCCCTATCTTGTCGAAGCCGATCCGAGTATCCCTTCAATTTTACAGGCAAGTTGGGATAAACACCTTTCTAAAAGCAAGATATTTTTAGGTCTTTCAGGATCGAGAATCGGAATGATTCACGATGAAATTCTTTCTCCTCGAGCTCCATTATATGGGAGAAGCACCGGTATTATGTATTTAGAGCCTATTCATCTAAAAGAGATAAGAAAGTTCTACCCTTTGCTTTCAATAGCTCAATTGATTGAAGTTTATGGAATTACCGGTGGTGTACCTAAGTACTTTGAGTTTATTAAAAAAAATCAGCTTTTATTTACGAGCCTTGAAGAAGCAATTAAAAACAAAACAACTTTTTTAACAACAGAGGCGCAATTTTTGCTTCATGAAGAATTTAGAGAAACAAAAATTTTCTTAGGAATTTTAAGAGCACTCGGTAATAAAAATTATCCTCTCAATGATTTGGCTCACTATATTGGTGTGGACTCAAAAGCTTTAACAAAGTATTTAGATCAACTTATTAATCTAAAAATTATTGCGAGGATTGTCCCTGCTGATATGAATCCGAATCAATCAAGAAAAGGCATCTATGAAATTAATGACTTATTTCTAAGATTCTATTTTTATTTTATAGAGCCATTTAGACAAGATATAGAAAATTCTCTGTATAAACGAGTTATTGATCATTTGAAAAAGAATTTTGAGAGTTACATTGGACGTGTGGTATTTGAAAAATTATGCAACGAGTGGCTCTATAGAGAAGGATCAGAGGGACGATTACCTTTTCTACCCAAACGGGTTGGAAAATACTGGGACAAAAAAAGTCAAATAGATGTTATGGCAGTTAATCATACAGATAAAATGATGATCCTTGGCGAATGCAAATGGACTCAAGAAAAAATAGATCTTCAGGTAGTTAAACAATTAGAAGCAAAAGCAAAACTCCTGTCTTTCAAATACGATTATCATTATCAATTATTTTTGTTTAGCAAGTCTGGATTTCAAGCTTCAGTTATACGGTATGCCGAACAAAGAAATTACCGACGTATTAATCTCGAAGCATTGTTTATTGATTTCTTGTAAGAGTACAAGGCAGTACGCAAAAATAACTTTTTTATTCCCCAAACAGAAATTCAAGATAATTAGAATTTTTTTCATTACTACCATGTTTTTATCTAAATATATCACATGCTGGTTGAGTATTGTATTTTTCGTATGTATATTTCATAACTCTTCTTGCGAGATTTGCATCAACTACTGCTTTCACAATCGATTCAAAAGTCTTATAAGCAGCGCCTTTGAGCACGAGGACTTCTTGTTCTAAATCAGGAGGATTTGGAATATCTAAATTTTCTACTTTTTCTTGTGTACCTTGTAAAAAAGTTATTTTCTCTCCAAATTCAGTGAAAATAGATTTAAAGTATAGTTCTTTTTTTAATAGAGTAGGTAATTTTTTATCTCCTACAGCTACTATTTTACAATGTGGATTATTCTTAAGAACAAGCCTTATGAGTGATAGTAGTTTTGAACTATATTCATAACCATTTGGTAGAGGACTTAAATCTATAACCATGAGTCCATAATAAATAAGGCTTTACGATTATTATTTTACTTTTTTTCATATACCTATAAATATTTCTTTACTTTTTTTCTAGTATAGGTAAAATAGTAATTATGGAATACCAGCGTAATCTACAGATATTACTTGATGATTTAATAATTAAAGATAAAATGATTATTGTTTCAGGTCCTCGTCAAGTGGGAAAAACAACGTTGGCAAAACGTTGGCTACGAGAAACACACAACGAAGAACTCTATTACAACTG
>CAZRKD010000162.1:0-4191 GCA_964600515.1 uncultured bacterium | reverse complement strand
ATTTACGGCGAGCCGATCGTATCAAGTTTTTGGCAATGCAAAAATCGAGAATGAAGACAAGCTCGTGTATAAAGAAGCTGGCAGACAGGTTGTTGAACTTGCAACACCATTAATTCGTAAAGATGAAATCGAAGTTGTTGCCGATAGCTATTATCAGGGTAATCCCGGAGAATTTATAGATCGCGCAGAATATGATTTACTTGAAAAGCGCTATGGATTTTCCGGTCAGGGTTTACTCTTTAAGTCTCGAGAAGATCAATTCAGTCCCGCATTTGGCTTACTTAAAGTACATTACAAACGACGTCCACTTTTTCTCGCGGGGATTGAAATTCCAGGACTCGAGAAAAAAGGATTATTTGATGAAATGGAAGTGAGCGTGCCGTATCGGCTGGAGGAGAGGAAACGGGAGGATCAGAGATAGGATTTGGGATTTTTGGGTTGGGA
This sequence comes from uncultured bacterium, assembly GCA_964600515.1. Lineage (GTDB taxonomy): Bacteria > Bdellovibrionota_F > JAHFAK01 > JAHFAK01 > JAHFAK01 > JAHFAK01. The sequence continues at coordinate 3,747 of CAZRKD010000162.1, read as the reverse complement.
TTTAGTAATTCTTTCCAAATCCTAAATCCCAAATCCTAATAACAAAGTTATGAAAAAAATACTAACAAAAAATCTACTATCCAATAGTGGTCAAGTCCTTCCCCTCTATGTCCTCATCGTCACCACGATGGTAATGCTCTGGGCATTTGTCATTAACACCGGCGAGATTGTTTCCCATAAAATTAAAGTACAAACCGCTGCAGATTTAGGCGCATATGCTGGAGCATCGGTGATGGCATATCATATGGCAAATGATGGAGGAGAGATAGGAGCATTAAGCGATTCGATTGCGGAACTCAATACCTATTTAAAAGCCGAATATTATAATCTCATTGCAAATGTATCGCTTGCTCAATGTACGGTACGAGGCGTATCGGGTAGAGGTGTTAATTGTAGCTTTTATGATAAAAATGGAGTTTTTTGCGATATCCTTGGCGTTCGTGCGCAGTACAGTCAAATAAAAAGAGCATTTGAATATTATGATACAGTAGTACTCCCTCAGGTTGAAGCGCAGCTTAACGAAATAATTGATGGTGCACAAAAACTGGCAAGACGAAAAGTGATTGAAACAGTCAAAAAGAATATCCCAAATATTTCTGAAGAAGAAATATTTATTGAAATGAAAGATCTATCCAATGATTTTCTATTTGAACCAAAATCAGTTATTCCATCGTATTATGCCTATTACATTGCGCCACCAGGAGCGACGTGTTATTATGAAACATCGCCGCGGACGCTTTCGCCAAGAAATATTCTCTATCACATTAATATCAAACCTTCATTTAGTGGCCACGTTGTTGTGGGAATTCTCCAGAAGAATTTCACCGCAGGTGTTTCACGAGCTGAACGCAATGCTGATTATAAGCCATCGAATCGCTATGTGAATTGGAAGAAAACATTTGGCAAACATGAGTTTCCTGCATTTACTGCATTTGCTGCTGCAGCGCCAATACGAAATTTACAAACTACGCAAGAAGAATATGAACTATCGCTCGATACCACTCTTATTGCGGTTAATGATTATCTTCATGATATTGAGCCGGCGAATGTGAATGCATCGCATGTGCAAGAGAATTTAACATTACCCAATGAAATTTTTTATGATCGCGAAGCACTTATTTTCCCGAGCCCCGCGCTTTCTGTCTGGTTTATTCCGCTTGCGGGAGATTCATTTGTTCGAGAAGAGTTAGGCGGAGTAGAGAATAAATATTATGGTGGCGCTAACCCATTTAAAGGCGAAATTTCACGAGCACTTTTTTCTCATGACTTTAATTTAGGTGTGGGTAATCCAAAACCCGGCTTTCCGGCAATGTATCGGGAAGCCTTTAGGAATAGAATAGGAGACGCTCAGGATGCGTATAAATTATTCTTACATTAAGAGTTGTTTAGCATATAGCGTACAGCGTATAGCGTATAGGAAGAGAAATCAAAAACTATCCGCTATCCGCTATCCGCTATCCGCTCGTTCCGGTCAGGCCGTTCTCGAATTTGTTTTTTTTGTTCTTTTTCTTGTTATGTTCATTTCATTTATTTCATTTACGCATCTTATTTCTCAAGGCTCGAGTGAAATTAATCTTGTAGCGCGTTCACGGATCATGGCAAAAATGATTGGTCCAGGTTTTACAACGATTCATGAACCAGAATCGGGAAGACAAGAACGAGTAGACAATACGATTGGCTATCGTGATGAAGAACGAGAAGAGCGAGATAGAGAAACGATTATTAATGATAGCGAAAATGAAGATACCTCACATATGGCTGTTATTAAGCTTGAAGATCCGGAACAGACTTTAGAACAGCGAATTTATGCAAAGGCCTATGTTGGCTTTGGTTCGATAGCAGAACCGGCCGAGTTGCAAAGTGTTATCGTTGATAGTGAAAAAGTTCTTAATGAACCGCGTGATATCAATGAATTTATGCAAAGTGAATTTACGTACGCAGCCGAAGGATACACGAAGAATTAGTCGCTGGTCGCTAGCGACTTCATCCGGTACCAACTATATTTAATAAATTCGCTGATAATAATCTTCCGCGAATTTATATCCTTCCACCATGCGTTTAAATTTACTTCAGGTGCTCTGATTGGATAGGGATAAATGACAATATCCGGAGGAAAGATTTTATCAAATATAAAGAGCGCCCGCACCATGTGATAGTGTGAGGTAAGAAGGATAATTGAATGATACCCTTCGTTCTCGACATAGATGAGGCTTTGTCTTGCATTATCAAAGGTATTCATTGAGCTTTTGTCTATGATGATTGATGCGAGCATGTCTTCAGGAATATCCATGGTGAGAATCTGTAATATATCATCGAGGCCTACTTCTTTATTAACACCAGATAAAAAGAGCTTGTGGGCTTTCTTCTCTTCCAACAGGCGAAATGCTTCGGGGATTCTCTTTGATCCGCCGGTAAGGCAGATTATAACATCTGCTTGAGGGGGTTCAATAATGGATAGCCCATTCAAGCGCTCGAGGAAGTCATTAAATAGATACGCTTCAATGGTAACAATCAGTATGACAAAAAAGAGGATAACGAATAAAATAAATTTACGTTTTTTCATTATCGGTATAAATATATTTTTTTATCTTTGCTTGGCTTTCGAGACTTTTTTTATAACTTGAAAAGAAGGAATCTTTCTTTCGAGTTTCCTGATAATTTTTCCCAAAATACGTATCGCTGTCGTCTTGAGGCAATTCTTCTTTTCTATCGATGAGCCATATAACATATGATTTTCCGGAGATTTCAATAATCTCAGAGAGGCACGGATCATCTTTCGTAAGTAAAAAAACTTTTTTCATTACATCAAAATCAGTTCCAATTTTTGGAATATACCCTGATGGGTTACGACCAATAAAATCAGTGTTTTCAACGGTGAGCTTATGTTTTTTTGCGAGTTTATCTATTTTTTTTGAGCCTTTTGTTGTTGTGCATTCAGTGAGAAATTCTTTAGAAAGATTATTTTTCGGATCAAACATAATGAAGCCAAGTTTTATTTTGTCTTTTTTAAAATTTGTTTCAAATTCTTTTTCATCTGAATTTAAAAGAAGCGTATTTTTTATGATCCATTCGAGGCGATTTACGCGGAGATCATTATATTTTTCTTTTTCAAAGTCTTCGGGGCTCTTACGAAAATACGATCGAATGACAGTCAGATAGCGATCATAATCAAATGCACCTTCTTGATTTTGAAAATAGGGCAGCTCTTTAATGCTCTCTTTCGTTTCAATTGTAGAAATAGGAATATCGAGGTCTTCTGCTTTTTGTTTTAGAATTACTTCGTCGATGAGATTATTAAATACAATTTTTTTATACTGCTCTTCATCTTCTTTCGTTACGTCTCGCTTAAAATAAAGCCGCATCTGTTCGCGATAGAGTTCGAGTTGCTGATCAGCAAGGATACGAAACGTAGCAAGCGAGAGAACTTCTCCATTTACTTTTGCTGCCACATCTTCATTGCAACCCGAAATTCTCCCCGATCCCCACAATATAAACGTCGATGCAATGAGGAGCATTAATCCCTTAATTATCCATGAACTTGAATGTTCGCGCAATTCTTTCAGCATAGTGTCCTTTCATTAATTAACGAATAATAAAAAATTATAGTGAAAAATTGAGGGAAAATCAACGAGAGATTCTACCGTGGTCAATGCAATGACTAAAAGTGTCCATTTTGAGTCGCTATGACTTACAGCAGTATTGAGTAAAAAGATTCTATTTACAAAAAAAGCTTTCTTATTGTAATGT
>CAZRKD010000161.1:0-4201 GCA_964600515.1 uncultured bacterium | reverse complement strand
TCGACTTATGTTCCCACCCATAATATGTGACCAGTTAATGTTTGCTTAATTCCCACCAAACACTCTTATTTATTTTCAGAAATAGGAGTGTCAGATGTTTATCAAAAGAAAGAGAAAATGTTCGTATAGGAAGTCCTTCTGTAAAATTTGGTTTAAACCTAAAAGCATTATTCAAAGAACCTGTGGAAATAAAGAATGTATTGATGCCAACAGAAGGAAGAAAAGAAAAATATGGGGTTTAATAGCAAAACATAGAGAAAACCTCAGAGAAACAGCCGAAGATTGGAGAAAGTTGAATCCTCAGAGGAAAAAAGAACAGAATCAAAAATATTATCTTCAGGTAATAAAACTAAAAAGAGAAAAATTAAAGATGAAAAAAAATTGAAGTTCATGTCAGGTATAAAAACTCTGTTTTGTAACATGTGGATATTAAAAGTTAATTCTTATAGTTTTTTATGTCAGGTATAATAACTGTTTGGGATTGGGGTAGCAGACGATAAAGTGCAGCAATTGTTGTATTATGACTGCACCACGCGGATTAAAATTCATTTCAGAAAATATAGAACCCTTTTTGAAGGATCTAAAAAACAAGGGTTATACAGGTCACAGCTACAGCCGCCATGTAAAAACACTTAAGTGGTTTCTTGATTATTTAAATTTTGAGAAGATTGATCAAGTCGAGAAAATAAGGCGAGAAAAAATACTTGATAATTTTATTGCCTGGAAACTCAAGCAAAGGCAGCAGCGGCGATATGCTCCAGAATACAAGCGTATTTTGAAGTTTGACATCAATCGATTCCTTGATTGGCATTTTAGTTATGACAGAACCTTTCTTGAGGAGAGGCTCAAAAAATATCTAGCGGAGCAGAAGTTTAGATATTCCAGAAAATACTTAGAAGTAAAAAACGAACTTCTCTCATTTTTTGATTATTTAGAGCGTCATCGCTTCACAAATCTAAGACGTGTCAGTGATATAGGGATTGCTAATTATATCGATGAGAAAGAAATACTCTTTTATAAAGAACGTAAAATTTATAATCCTCGTAGTGAGGCAACGAATCTTAAAGCGCCACTTAAAAATTTTTATCGGTTTTTGTGGAAAAAAGGTATCAAATGGCTTTCATTCCCACTGAAAATTCCAAAGATAGAAAGGCCACTGCGTTTTGAAGAAGTGATCAGCGCATATCTTGATTTTTGCGAGAAGACAAAGGGGACTAAGCGGCATGGACTTTGGACCATTAAGCATGAGTTAAAAAAGTTTGATTGGTTTTTACAAGACATTGGAATTAATGCCATATCAAAACTTAAAATAAAATATTTTGATGAGTATATAAAGAATAAATTTAATCCAGAAAATTTAAAAGCTATTCATAAAACGAACCACATGTTGCGTGGATTCTTAAAATATTTGTATTTAATGGGGGAGCATCCAAAGGACTTATCAAAATATTTAGTACAAGCCCCCATTTATACACACAGCCAACTTCCAAAATATTTAGAGAAAAAGGACGTGGATAATCTTTTTAAAACCATTGATTTAAATACTAATTTTGGTCTTCGTCTCAACGCCATGCTTGCTCTTTTATATTTTAATGGCCTTCGTGCGGGTGAGGTAGCCAATCTCACGCTCGATGATATCAACTGGGAAGAAAAAATGCTTGTGGTGAGAGAGCGAAAAAACGATGTCCCCTTGATCACTGTTTTGGCTGATCCGGCAATCATGCCATTAAAGGAATATATTTTTAAGGCACGGCCTAAAGAGAGACCGGAAAGAAATATTTTTTTTAAACACCAAGCCCCTATTACTCCTATTAGATCGGGATCTGTGGTTACTCAAGTCATGAGGCATTTTAGAAAAAATGGTTTTTTAGAAGGTGGTTCACACCGACTTCGACACTCATTTGCAACCCATATGCTTGAAAGTGGTCGCTCTCTTGGTGATGTCCAAGAACATCTTGGGCATGAGAGAAAAAGCTCAACCCAAGTTTATGCTAAAACATCAATCGAACAGATGAGAAAGTATTGCTGTCATAATGAATTTTAAATCGTTTTTAAAAGAAGATTTTGTACAGTACCTCTCATGGCGAGAAAGTTTAGGATATAAAACTGTTTCAGACCATGACAATTTAAAGGTTTTTGACCACTATTTATGGAAGAAAAAGACACGACGACTTGATCAACTCACCCATTTTTATTTTATAGATATGATTGAAGAGGAGCTAGAGACCAGGCTTCCTCAAACGCTTAACCATCGGCTATGCATAATCAATAATTTTTTTAAATACTTAGAAAGAACTGAAAAACTGAAGGAAAATCCTCTCCAACACATTACAAAGCGCAAAGAACTCTATTATTCACCAGCCACATTTTCAGTGGATGAAATCAAAAAAATTCTTGAACATCTTTCAAAAAAGATGAATTCGAAAAAAATAAATCAAGGTTTCTTTTTATCAAAACTATCACGATATACAGCTTTTTATATCCAGGCTGCTTGTGGTATGCGGATATCAGAAATCTGCAAGCTAAAACTCTCTGATTACGATTCTGAAAACCAAACTCTTCTTATTAGAAAAACAAAATTTAGAAAAGATCGAAAGATCCCTATCTCAGAAGGAGTAGATGCCTTCATATCAAATTATCTTGAAACAAGAAAAGCTCTACAAGATGATCACAGTCCTTATCTTCTGCTAACCTATTGGAAAGGTAAATGGGATAGAAAAACCCTAGATCACTATTTTAGAAAAGCCCTAAAAGAGCTTGGAATGTATAAAAAACCAGAGATTAAAGGAAATGTGATCTTTGGCACTCCCTCAACACACTCGCTACGTCACTCCTTTGCTGTCAATACTATTAAAAGGTGGCAGCGTGAAGGATTAGATATCGATCAAATCTCTCACGCTCTGGCTGCCTATCTTGGACACACAGACTTTGTTTATACCCAGGTTTATTTAAAAGCTCTGGCTCATAGCCCGCCAGTTCTAATCTTTAAACCCTTAAAAGAAGATGAATACCCCAAAGACATCGCACTTTAGCCAATTACTTCATTATTTTTTTACTGACTTCCTTCAGAGACAAACTGGGGTGTCCCAAAATACCAGGGCCAGCTACAAAGAAACGTTAAAAATATTTACTCTTTGGCTCTCAAAAAGGCTTAAAAAAAGAGAAATAACACTTTCTGATATCTCAATCCAAGATATCCTTGAATTTTTAAATCACTTGGAAGATGAAAGAGGAAATGCAGCTCGTACACGCAATCAAAGACTTGCTTGTTTAAAAAAGTTTTTTAATGCAGCTCAACTCTTTGCACAAAATGACGGTGAAGAAAAAATCTGTAAACAGATTCTATGCCTTCCAAAAAAACGCTACCAAAAAACACTGATTGATTTTTATGAGCATACAGAAGCCATTAAAATCCTAAATGCTATCGATAGAAGCAATCCTTTAGGCTTTCGCGACTTTGTAATACTAAACCTTCTCTATAACACAGGCATGCGCGCCACAGAAATAGCCACCCTTAAGCTTCAATATTACAATCGTGAAAAACAAGAAATAGAAATTATAGGTAAAGGAAATAAATGGCGAGTCGTTCCTCTGTGGCCCAAAAATGCGCATCTTCTTGATATTTATATTAAGCAACAAAGAACAACCCCTAAACCTATTTACCGTGATTTTTTATTTATAAGTCAGAGGGGAGAACCACTCACACGCTTTGGAATCCATAAAATCTGTAAAAAATATAATGACAAAGTCCCAAAACTTAAAAAAAGGTACTTCCACGTTAAAAGAAATCCATGTCACTCATGGCGGCATACAGCGGCTATTTACATGATCTCACTTGGTTGCTCAATTACAGAGGTTCAAATACGCCTAGGTCACGTGCATCAAGACACAACAACTCAATATTTAAAACATGCACTCTCAATTAAACGCGAAAGCCTTCAAGCTTTTATAAAATACATTAAGGACACAATTACCATCGTCCCACAAGCAGAAATAGATTGGAGCAATGAAAAAGACCTGCTTGAAAAATTAAAATCTCTCTAAAATACTCATGCTCTTCATGAGAAAAGGGACCACTCTAATCAAAGTATCCATAATATGTTGCCAGTTTATAAAACAAATAAACAAAAAAACACTTAACTAGTTGAAATTAAAAAGAAAAATTATAAAATAACGAAATCCACATTTTTTAAAACAATTT
>CAZRKD010000160.1:0-4242 GCA_964600515.1 uncultured bacterium | reverse complement strand
TCCGGATGAATATTTTTGTTGATTTTCGTACACGAAGAACAATGATTGAAATAGGCGGCACTATAAGCATTTTTATTATTTCGCACTCGAGCGTTTTAACGATTTCATCGACAAATAGTCTTTTGCCACTCCGTTTTTTCCCATGGATAAGATACGAGCTATACACAATATCTTTGGGGAGTGTTTTTTCAAAAAAATCTGATAACTTCATGGTTGTATTTTTGCAAGAATAAGCTTTAGTATTGCATTATGCAAACTTTCCGAAGTTTGTGTTCCATCAAGTACGTGTATCCTATAAGGATGCTCTCTGGCAAGTTCTAAATAGCCGCTACAAACTTTTGTATAAAATTCTTGTGAAAGAACTTCAAATCGATCGCGTACTTTATTGCTCATGCGTTCACGTGATTTCTCAAGATCAATATCGAGAAGAATTGTAAGATTCGGAACTAATCCATTTGTCGCAAACTCATTCATACGTTCAATTTCTTTAAGAGCAAGCCCTCGCCCATAACCTTGATAGGCGATGGATGAATCTGCAAATCGATCACATAAAATTGTAGTTCCTTCATGCAATGCCTTTACGAGTTTTTCTTCGACATGTTGTGCACGAGAGGCTAAGAGTAGGAGTAATTCAGCACGCGCATGGAGGTCTTTGGAATTAATATCGAGCAAAAGCTCGCGGATTTTGTCAGCAAGCGGCGTTCCTCCTGGCTCTTTCGTCATTATGACTTTATGGCCAAGCATTTTGAGCTTCTTATATACCAACTCTATTTGGGTACTCTTCCCCGATCCTTCAATGCCTTCGAATGTAATAAAGAGGCCTTTTTCCATAATATTATTTGTAGAGATTACTATAATGGAACATTCTTGACAAGACTGATTATTCTATATTAGAGATGTCTGTCTTTAACAAAAGGAGCATACATGGCAAATATTGAATCAGCGCTTAAACGGACACGACAGAATGTAAAGCGTGCGGCGCATAATAGGAAATTTCTCGCAAAGGCAAAGGGAAGTATTAAAGCTGTTACGAAAGCAATTGGGGCAGGAAAAAAAGATGAGCTCATGAAGCTTCTTAATACCTCAAAAAAAACACTTCTTTCAGTTGCCTCAAAAGGCATTATTCATAAAAATACCGCATCCCGAAAAATGGCTCGCCTTCAAAAGAAAGTGAATACATTCTTAAAATCTGCTCGATAATTATTTTGTTACGCAAACATCTCTGATAAGATTTTTCATCAAAATCTCTGGATCCATTCTTGATGTCTTTACATGCGAATCAATGACCGTGAGCTTTTCAATAATTGTTTCAAGTTCTTGTAAAGTGAAATTTTTTAATGATCCAAGAAATTTTTTTTGAAAATAAGAATTAATTTTTAATTTTGTACAAACCTCCGATGACGATGTTCCTTCAGCTGTATAGAGATGACCTAAAAGCAGTTGATACATTTGTTTGTATATTACATTCATAATATAGAGCGGCGGCTCTTTTTGATTGATCAGTTTATTAAAATAGCGAAGTGTCTTTCCTAAATCTTTTTGGGCAAGGGCATCGGTAAATTCAAAAATAGTAATATTTTTTGAATCGCTGATGAGCCCTTCAATATCTTTGAGATCAATAATATCTTTGTCTTTGAGTATGCCTACGATCTTTTCAATTTCTTTATCGAGTCGTCCGAGGTTTGTCCCGATATTTATTTGTAAATAGTCAATTGCACTTCTTGCGATCTTTTTTTTGTATTTTTTCGTGATATAGATAATCCATTTGTAAAGTTGAGATTCATAGGGATCAGCTATTTTATATGCTTTATATGTTTCTTCTTGAACCTCTGAAAGAAAACGAAATTTCAGTGCATTTTCGGTAGTAAGAATAAGTATTGTTTCTTTTTGTGGATGTTTAATACATTCTTTTAAAAGATCAAAAATCTTCTGCGTTGCCTTGTCAGCTTCATTGAGAATAATAAGCCGGGAAGACGAATTAATAGGGAAACTTTTGAGCGACGTATAGAGTATATCAGGATCAACGGTTCGCCCATTGAATTCTTCGTAGTTAAAGATGGCAGAATCGGGTGAAAGTATGCGTTTTTTGATTATAGCACTACATTCTTTTTCAATATAGCTTGAATCACCGGATAGTATAAAAGTATTCGGAAGCGGCATCTTTTCGAGGCTCGTGAGGTCTTCTAAATAAAGATTTTTAAAAGCCATTTTTTTGATTTATTTACTTTTTATTATTTTGTCACTAAAATAAAAAACAATGAAGCGTTATTTTCTTATCTCTATTCTTTTTCTATCATTTTATCTTGGGGCGCACGCGAGCGAACTCAAAATGCCTCAAAAAACACCTTCATTAGATACGTGGGAAGAAGAATTTAATGAGGCGGCGGAGAAAAAAGATACGAAGAAAAAAGAAGAACCTAAAACCGAAGAAAAAAAGAAAAAAGAAGCGCCCGATGATTTAGATGAAAAAATATATGAGACGCAGTCTCGATTGGCTGTTCCAGAAAAATCAATATTTCTTGCGACGACTCTTTCACTTTTTGTCGGTTTTGGGCTTGGTAATTTTTATGCCGATGATCCTTTTCCTGGCTATATTGCTATGATCACCGAACTTGTCGGAGTTGTGGTGATTGGTCCTGGAATTGGCATGTATTACTATGAAGAAGATACTGATCTTGGCGATAATGTCATTGCACCGAGCGAAGGGCTATTAATTGGAGGCGGCATACTCTTTATCGGTATGAGAGTGTATTCTACTATTAATTCAGCTTTTGCAGCCCATGCGTATAACAAACGCAATAAAGTTAAAAAACTTGGAGTCAGCCCTTATCTTAGAAAATATAATGGAACTCAAGCTTTTGGTTTAGCGTTCAATTTTTAAACTCATGATCGACCGTTCATGGTATATAGCCTTAGGTAAGTTTGCAGCAACCGGAATCGAAATTGTTGCCTGTGTCGTAGTATCTCTTTTTATAGGGTCAAAACTCGATGAATATTTTTCTACATCTCCAATTTTTATATTGATTTTTGCATTATTTGGTTTAGGAGGAATGGTGAAAATTATTTTTTATAATGTCGGTCGCGATCAAAAACAGGATGAAGACAAATAATGAGAGCATTCGGCGAATTCAGATAATCAATATAATTCTCTATATATTCTTTTTGGCGTCGAGTCTTTTCTTTTCAAAAAAAGTTATTGTTGGCATTGCAATAGGGGGAGCTCTATCGGTTCTCAATTTTTTATTTATAGAATCGCTGATTGGTAGAGCGCTTGAAAATAATACAAAAATTGGCTTGAAATTATTTTTATATTTCATTAAATTGGCCGGACTTTTGAGCTTAATATATATATCAATTGTATATGTGGAGCTGAGTATTATAGCGTTTGTTATCGGGTTATCGATAGTATTTGTTTCGGTTATTATAGAAAGTGCTATCAATACTCTTGTGAGAGATAAAGATAATGGAACACGGATTTAATTGGTTGCAAGTTTTACCTGGTTTTAAGAGTCTGCCGATTCATGTCGCTGGCTCGATTGTAGTTCTCATATTTATTGCTATTCTCGTACTTGCTTTTCGTTTGAGCTTCAAAAAAAGTAAAGATTATACGATCCCATCAGAACGTTGCACCCTTCATAATATTTTAGAACTAGCGTATGAAGGGATCATGAATCTTCTTAAAACAGTCATAGGAGAAAAGGAAGGCCCTCAGTTTTTCCCACTCATTGGCGGAACGTTTATTTATATTTTTATATCAAATCTTTTGGGTATTATTCCTGGCCTTACACCGCCAACTGATAATATTAATACAAATTTAGCCTCATCGATTATCGTACTCGTTGCTACGCATTATTATGGAATTAAGGTACATAAATTTGGGTATATCAAACATTTCACCGGGCCCTTATGGTGGCTTGCTATTGTGTTTGTACCAATTGAGCTTATAACGCATTTTTTTGCTCGGCCTCTTTCGTTATCAATGCGGTTATATGGAAATATGCTTGGCGATCATACGGTACTCTCCATTTTTTCTTCGCTTGTTCCCTTTTTGGTTCCCATAGTTTTTTTAGGCTTAGGAGTATTTGTTTCGTTTATGCAGGCATTTATTTTTTCATTACTTACCATGCTCTATCTTGGTGGTTCTATTGCCCATGAACATTAATTAATTTTTTAACTATATAAAGGAGTACACAATGAAAAAGTTTTTCTCTCTACTTATTGTAACATGTGCCTCTATGTTAT
>CAZRKD010000159.1:0-4260 GCA_964600515.1 uncultured bacterium | reverse complement strand
TCATGCCTAGTCTCGTGGGCTCGGAGATGTGTATAAGAGACAGTATTTCATCATTACCCGCAATGTTTGCTGCTGCGATAATTCCTTCGCGGCTTGCCTTATGGGCCAAAAGCATTCCCCCTGCACAATCTCCAATTGCATAGATGCCGAGGGCATCAGTCTCTTGCCGATTATTAACGCGAATGAACCCTTTGCGATCGCATTTAATACCAATTTTTTCCAAGCCGAGTTCCAATGTATTTGGTATTCTTCCAACAGCAACTAAGATTTTATCAAAAGTATCTTTTTTTATTTCTTTAGCAGTTTTGAATGTTACCTGTACTTTTTCTTTTTGCTTCTTACATTCATAAGCTTCTGTCTTTAACAAAAGAGTCATTTTTTTCTTTTCTAAATTTTTAACAACTACAGATACAAGTTCTTCTTCTGTGCCTACAAGTAAATTTTCAGTGGCTTCGAGTATGGTTACTTGTGAACCAAACGTTGCATAGAGAGAACCTATTTCCAAACCAATATATCCTCCACCAATTACACAAAGTTTTTTTGGAATTTTATTATAGAGAAGGCCATGCGTAGAATTTCCAATTAATTTTCCGTCACATTCAAATCCTTTGAGCGGCGCTGGAGAAGAGCCGGTTGCAATAATTGCATTATCAAATGAAATACCTATTTTTTCTTTTTTATTTTCTACGATTAATTCTCGATTATTTGCAAACGTAGCCGTACCAGAAATAACATCAACTTTGTGGACCGTGAGAAGTGTCGCAATTCCACTCGTCAATCTTTTGACTACATCATTTTTCCATTTCTGTAATTTTGCGGGATTAAGTTTAAGTGCTTTGTATTCGATACCAAAAGCAGGTGCTGTTAGTACTGAATTATAGACCTCGGCTGCATGAATCATAGCTTTTGAAGGAATACATCCGATATTGAGACACACACCTCCAATTTTTTCTTTTTCAATAATCGCAACTTTTTTCCCAAGTTGTGCAAGACGAATCGCAGCAACATAGCCACCAGGGCCACTGCCTATGATAGCCACATCATAGTGTTTCATGTAGTACTCCAACTCGTATCAGTTGGATTTTCAAGAAGCGCAATATAGTCTTTACAAAATTGTGCTGCATGGGCTCCATCAACAACCCTATGATCACCAGAAAGTGAGATATTCATCATATCGCGAATGACAATCTCATTATTTCTCACGACGGGTTTTGGTTTAATTTCATGGAATCCCATAATTGCAACTTCGGGATAGTTGATAATCGGAGCAGATAAAATTCCGCCGATCGATCCAATATTGGTAACCGTAAAAGTTCCTCCGCGCAAATCAGAAAGAACAATTTTTCCCTGACGAGCATCATCTCTAAGTCGAACAATCTCTTTTGCGATTTCAAATACATTCCTTTTATCTACATTCTTAATGACCGGAACCATCAAGCCATTCTCAGTCGCAACTGCAATTCCTATAGTATAGTATTTTTTAAGAATAACTTCTTGTTTCTCATCATCTAAAGAAGCATTGAGATAGGGATGTTTTTTAAGCGCTTCGGCGACCGCTTTCACAAAATACGCTAAATAGGTTAATTTGATTTTCTCATGATTTGCTTCCCCACTTTGTTTTTCTCGCAATGCTTTGAGTTCGGTGAGATCTATTTCATCCATATGAGTAAAATGAGCAGCAAATTTTCTTGAGATACTCATATGCAGAGAAATTTTGCGACGTAGACCTCGAAGAGGAATTCTTTCTATTGGTCCTTCTATAATAATTGGATGGTTGTGAGATGTTTCTCCTTTACCCTGATCTTCTGAAATACTTGATAATCCTCGTGTAGCACGCTCGACATCAGCTCGAGATACTCTTCCATGTAAACCAGATGCTTCAATAGAATTAATATCAACATGTAAACGATGCGCTAATGCTCGAACTGAAGGCGAAGCCAATGCTTTTCCTTCTCGCTTTTCAAATTTCGATACCTCTGATTTGAGAGCTGCTTTTGGTTTTTCTTGGTAAGAATTTTTTTCATCTTCTTTTGTGGATGTCTCTTTCGGCTTTTCTTTCGTAGCCTCAGTCTCAACAAGAGCTAGTGCTTGACCAACTTTTATACTATCGCCAACGTGAGCCACAATTTTAGTAATTTTTCCGCTAACGGGTATTGGCAATTCCATCGTTGCCTTGTCGGTCATAATTTCAACAAGATGCTGATCGTGTGCTACCGAATCACCTTCTCGTACAAGCCATTTAACAATTTCGCCTTCTACAATTCCTTCGCCCAAATCGGGAAGTTTCCATTCCATAATATATTGCCTTTTTAGAATTGCCCGGTCCGTAGCAAAACAAGCGTACATGCCTCTACTACTTCAATCTTCTCTACCGATAATCTTTTTTGCACATCTTTATTTTCCGAACCAGGATTAAAAATAACTCGCCGAGGGTTTATCTTAATTATTGAATCAAAGAGCTGCGAAGAGATAGTCGGATTTACATAAACGGTTATTGTATCAATGTTCGATACATTTTTCTTCACGTCATCGAGTGTATGATAGGTTGCAACTCCATCGATTTCTGATAATGTTGGATTCACCGGAATTGGAACATAGCCTTCTTCACTCAAAAAATGCAATGCTTTATTCGAATATCGTTCGGGCTTATCCGAAGCTCCGAGAATAACAACATTTTTTCCCAATGGTGTTTTCATAATCGTTCTATATACCTAATGAATTATTATCTAATCAAACATTAATTGTATGTACTATGGAGATACACTTTTGACAACAACATGCCTGACATGTTAGCAATATATCAGATGAGTACAAAAAAAATTATCATTGGAGTTATTTTATCAGGTTGTGGAAATAAAGATGGATCAGAAATCCATGAATCAGTACTCACAATGCTTGCAATTGATCAATTGGGTGCAAGCTCCCTATGCTTTGCTCCCAATATCGATCAACATCACGTAACCAATCATGCGACTGGAAAAGAAACGCAAGAAAAGCGAAACATCCTCGTTGAAGCAGCTCGCATTGCTCGTGGGAAAATTTCGCCACTCAAGGAATTTGATGCTCGAACGGTTGATGCGGTTATATTTCCCGGCGGTTTAGGAGCCGCAACAACGCTTTCGAACTTTGCATACGAAGGAGCCTCGTGTACGGTTCATAAAGATGTCGAACGAGTAATTCGAGAAATGAGCGTACTTAAAAAACCAATGGGTGCACTTTGTATTGCTCCACCTCTTTTTGCTCGTGTACTTGATAAACCTGCGATTACAATTGGCAATGATCAAACGACACAATCAAAGCTCGAATCAATGGGTGCGGAGCATAAGAATACCGTATCAGGTGAAATCGCTATTGATCGAAAACAAAACCTTGTTACTTCCCCGTGCTATATGCATAATACATCTATCGCCACTATTGCAGTTGAAACAAAAAAAGTTGTTGAAGCAATTATTGGACTAATAGGAAAGGACTAGAGGGTTTTTACTTTACGCTCTCAACCTTCTTTCGTTCATTATCTGTCGTATTGTTTTCCCCTCTGTAGCACCGAATATAGAGATCACAATCATCTACTGATGCCTCTATTGAAGTTCCATAAGTCATGGTATTATTCTCATGCAAAATTAAATATTGGTCAGAAAGTCCTAACTCTCGTATTGCCTCAAGAATTTGATGCGCCGTTTCGTCTAAATACTCCTGACTTGGAATTACTGCTTTATCACCAGCATCTTCCTTGAACCAATATGCGATATTCTTTTTTATTCCATCATCACGAAAAGTCCCTGCATGAATATAAAAAGGATGTTCTGCAAGAAACACAGTATCTCCAAAACCACCCCACTGTTTAATTGTTACTACATGCTTATATTTTTTCAAGAGGTCTTCGAGAGAAGGTTTTTCTTCACCAAAATCAATTTTGAGTTTAAGAATCGGATATTTGCTTGGATCAAATGTTTCGGGAATTGATTTTTTATTTCCGTTGCCGTTGTTATTTTGAACAGATTGTTCTCTCTTCCCACTGTTTTCATTTGGAGGATTGATCTTTTCGGGTTTATCTTTCTCGCGCTTTGAGCTCCTTCCAATTGAGTAGCGAAAATCGGAAGGCCCTTTGCCCCCCTTCTTCCGAGCACTTGGATGTTGTGCATATGCAGAATAAAATGTGCTGTCGGAATCTCGTTTCATTCCAAAATCAAACACTACCATGAATGAAACAATAACAAATACTGTTACACTTTCAAATAGTCAGGTGGTAAAGGTTAACCG
>CAZRKD010000158.1:0-4265 GCA_964600515.1 uncultured bacterium | reverse complement strand
TAGTAAGACAGGGAAAAATAAAAGTCCCTCGTGGTTCGGATCCTCGAACACAAAATTCTAAATCATTAAATGTAATTGAGCTCGAAAAAGAAGGATTGTTAGACTCAGAAACCGTATCTTCAGAAAAATAATTTATTTCACTTCCCAGGTATCACCTGACTCAAGAATTTTTTGGAAATTTGGTTTGCCGGTTTTTTCTTGAATATGCGCAATTTGGCTATTCAATGCATCTTCGTAGCATTCTTTAGTAACCGAATGGAAAATTCCTAAAGGCACAGGAAGATTATTTTTGGTATTCATCATATGACTCAAGATAAATGCATACGTTGGATCTTCATAGTTTGCATCGTGAACCATAAGATTCTCTAGTGATCCATTGCCATTTTCTTTCATTGATACGACTTCTGGTTTAAAACCATTTAAGCGAATTCCCTTATCTTTGGTAGCACCAAATACTAATGGCTTTCCCTGTTCGAGATACACAACATTTTCATCTTTTGTCGCTTTCTCCGTATACACTTCCCATGCATGATCATTAAAGATATTACAGTTTTGGAATATTTCAACAAAAGCTGTACCTTTATGCTCAGCCGCAGCCTTAAGTATCTGCTGCATATGAGTTGGATCTCGATCCATGGTGCGCGCAACGAATGTTGCTCCAGCACCGAGCGCAACACTAATTGGATTAAAGGGATGATCAACAGATCCATAAGGTGTTGACTTCGTAACTTTTCCAAATTCTGATGTTGGAGAATATTGGCCTTTGGTCAGTCCATAAATTCTATTATTAAATAAAATTACTTTAATATCGAGGTTTCTTCGTAAAAGATGAATGAGATGATTACCTCCAATACTTAAACCATCGCCATCACCGGTAATAACCCAAACTGATAATTCCGGATTCGTAATCTTGATCCCACTCGCCACTGCTGGTGCACGACCATGAATCGTATGAAAGCCATAGGTATTCATATAATAGGGAAAGCGACTCGAGCATCCAATACCAGAAACAAAAACATATTTTTCTTTGGGAATTCCCAGATTCGGTAATGTTCTTTGCATTTGTGCAAGAATCGAATAATCACCGCATCCAGGACACCAACGGACTTCTTGATCGGATTCAAAGTCTTTTTTTGTTAAGGGCATCACTGATTTTGTCACATTTTCTTGTGTAGCACTCATTGTTTCCATTATTTCTTCTCCAAAAGTTCGTCAATTTTTTCTTCAATTTCAGAAGCAAATAAGGGTAATCCTTGCACGCGATTAAATCCCTCCATAGGAACTACATATTTCGTTTTAAGTACTTTAATAAGTTGACCCATATTTATTTCTGGAACTAAAATCGTTTTAAATTTTTTTATAATATCGCCCAAATCCTTTGGCAGTGGATTCAAATAACGTAAATGAATACGCGATACTGATTTGCCTTCTTTTTGTTTGGCCTCAACTGCTGTTTTAATTGAGCCAAACGTGCTTCCCCACCCAATGACCAGAAGATCTCCCGAATCACGCCCATCAATTTCTGTTTTTGGTATTACGTTTGCTACGCGTTCAACTTTTTCAGCACGAATGCGAACCATGTATTCATGATTTGCCGGATCATAGCTCACATTTCCGGTTTGGGCTTCTTTTTCAAGTCCACCAATTCTATGCTCAAGGCCCGGTGTCCCCGGAACTACCCATGGACGAGCAAGGGTTTCTTCATTACGTTTGAATGGCATAAAATCATGGGGGTCTTTCGTAAATGAAACAGGAATTGCTGGCAGATCGGCAAAATTTGGAATTGGCCATGGTTCAGCTCCATTTGCAAGATACCCATCTGATAAGAAAATTACCGGCGTCATATAGGCAATCGCAATTCTGCATGCTTCATATATTGTTTCAAAACAATCAGATGGTCGTGAAGCTGCAAGAACTGGCAACGGAGCTTCGCTGTTTCTCCCATAAATTGCCATGAGTAGATCGGCCTGTTCGGTCTTTGTCGGAAGTCCGGTACTGGGGCCTCCTCTTTGAATATCACAGACAACAATAGGAATTTCGGCTGAAATTGCTAACCCAAGCGCTTCTGTTTTTAAAGCCAAGCCTGGACCACTCGTTGTTGTTACTCCAAGAGCTCCTGCATAGGCAGCTCCGATAACCGAACATATCGCCGCAATCTCATCTTCGGCTTGAAACGTTTTTACACCAAACTGTTTATACTTTGAGAGTTCATGCAAAATATCGCTTGCAGGAGTGATTGGATAACTTCCTAAATAGAGTGGCAATCCTGATTTTTGAGCTGCTGCAATTAAGCCAAGCGCTATGGCTGAATTACCAGAAATATTGCGGTATTTTCCGCAAGACAAATGAGTGGGCTTTACTTCATACGATGTAGCAAATTGTTCTGTTGCTAAACAATAGGCATAGCCAGCTTTTAATACTCGACTATTCGCTTCAATGAGTTCTTCTTTATTTTTAAATTTCTTTTTAATAAATTCTACTGCATGATCCATGGGACGGTTGTATAGCCAGAAAATCATTCCAAGCGCAAAAAAGTTTTTACAACGATCAACTACCCGAGGGGGTAAATTGAGTTCTTCTAAAGCTTTTTTCGTCAGTGTTTTCATATCAACTGAAAAAAGTTGAAATTTATCGAGTGATCCATTTTCAAGTGGGCTTACTTCATAATGAGCAAGTTTTAAATTTCGATCGCTAAATCCTTCTGCATTTACAATGAGGACTCCATTGGGCTTTAAATTTCCAATATTCATCTTTAATGCAGCGGCATTCATCGCAACTAATGCATCGTATTTTTCGCCTGGCGTGTGAATATCCGTGCTACTAAAATGGAGCTGATACCCGCTGACTCCGGGAAGCGTTCCAGCCGGTGCTCGAATTTCAGCCGGAAAGTCAGGAAATACACTGATGTCATTTCCAATTAAAGCTGAGGTGTTTGCCATTTCTTCGCCCACAAGCTGCATTCCATCACCGGAATCGCCTGCAAAGCGCACAACGGCACTCTGTCGCAATTCAATTTTTTTCTTCATAATTGTTTACTCTCTCTAAATCTAACCCCCATCGGGATGGTTTGTACCTATCCTGATTGGATTCGGCGGTAAGTTTAATATACTTTGAGGGAAAAAGTCTATAATAAAACGTATAATATCTCGAATTGAAACTACAGCCTGCGGCATAGCTTTTGCATCGATAATACAAACATGACTAAGCCCATCTTTTTGCATAATACGAAGCGCTGATTCAATTGTGTCTTCCATGGTGAGTGTTCTCCCATGTTCAGTCATATAATCACAAACATGGGCGGTATCGAGATCAATTGACTCAAGAACAATCTTTCTTAAAATATCCCGCTCAGTAAAGATTCCGTTATATTTATTATTTTCTACAATGAGTAAACACCCAAACTGTCGGGCAAGCATCATATCGATGGAGCGCCGAATTGTCGACGTGGCCTCAACACATACTGCTTTTTTAAGCCTCAAGGTTTTTAATGGCACTTGTAAACTTGACCGCGTGAGCTTAATCTCTTGATCTTCGAGTAATTCTTCTTCGAGTTCTTTAATTTCTTCTTCTTCAAATTCTTTTAAATTAATATCGCTCATTATACCTCCTACACTGATTGTCCATCGATGTTTTGAATTAAGTACGTCGCAATATCCTGAACCGAAAGAATAGCTTCCGGAATTCCTTCGGCGTTTACTAAAGGAATATGCCGAAATCCACCAACATGCATGCGATTCAAAGCAAAGGCAACTTCATCATCCATCAATAGATATTCAGGATTTGCCGTCATAACGTCACATAATTTTGTTTTTACGCAATCACGATTGTGACCAATGACCTTCGTCAATACATCACGTTCGGTAAATATACCAACTAATCGTTTATTTTCAACCACACACACACATGCCTGATCTGCTTTCTTCATGAGCGAAATTGCATCTTTAACGGACTTTGATTTTTCAATACAAAGCACTTCTTTTAATTTCAGTTTATTGATCGGCACACGTAACGTTCGTCCATCCATGGGATATCTCCTATGAAATTTTACTGGATACACTATTCATTTGAATCATCATCAAATACAATATGATATATGTATCCTTCTTTATATTTAATTTTAATGACATCGTTCATATTCCACAGAAAACATACGAATTATAATTCCAAAAGATTCCGATATAATTGGCATATCATTAATTGTGGAGTATTAAACAATAAACTATTTTTTCTTGCAAGAGAATTCAATTATGCATGTAAATCTTATT
>CAZRKD010000157.1:0-4271 GCA_964600515.1 uncultured bacterium | reverse complement strand
AGTGCTATCATTCATAGTGCTAATATTAAAAATGTGAGGAAGTTGCTTGGGGGAAGTTTTTAAACAGCGTATAGCGTTTAGCGTATAGAAAGAAAATCTGGCTAAATTTTTTCCCCTATACGCTGTCCGCTCAGAGGAGTTACTTATGAGAATTAAACGTGGTGTAAAAGGTGTTAAACGCCGCAAGAAATACCTAAAGCTCGCTAAAGGATATCGGGGAGCAAAGAGTAAACTTTTTAAAACAGCAAAAGAAGCTGTAGAAAAAGGCTGGATATACTCGTATGCGGGAAGAAAGCAGCGAAAAAGAAGCTTTCGAGAGCTTTGGATTACAAGAATTGGAGCGGCTTGTCGACCTCTTGGAATGAACTATGCAGCTTTTATACATGGACTCACCAAAGCAAATATTACACTCAATCGAAAGATGCTTTCTGAAATCGCGATCCATGATGCACAAGGCTTTGGAGAATTAGTAAAAAAAGCACAAAGTGTATTACAATAAAATATGCAGTTTGAAACACTTGCTCATGAAAAAAATTTAAACCCCAATAAGATGTATTATAAAATAGGGGAAGTTGCTGAACTTTTAGAAGTAAAAACTTCGGTATTACGTTTTTGGGAATATGAATTTAATATTAAAACTCAAAAGACATCTACCAATCAACGAATCTACGATAAGAAGGGGATTTCAAAGCTCATAAATATTAAAGATCTTTTGTATAAACAAGGTTTTACCCTCATTGGCGCAAAAAATCAGCTCAACGGGAATCATCGAGAAGAAAAAAAGATTGAAGAACCAAGTATAGCTTTTAAAGTCTCTCATGAAAAGATAAGCAAAGAACTCAATGAACACAAGGCTGAAGCGAAAAAAAATTTGCTCCATCTAAGACGTGAATTACAGACGATTATTGAATGTCTTGAGGTCTAGAGAAGAAATTGGCGAGGGCTATTCGCTAGAGGCTAGTAAAAGAGTTGTAATATATCGAGTTTCAAAATTAAGAAGATCTAAATCTTTTATTTCAGAATACAAACTATCAAATGTGTCTTTTAAAATATTTTCATAAAAGTAATTACTCAATTGATTGTGTGTTATTTCTTTCAAATCATTTTTAATTACTTCTCGAAGTTCTTTACTTTTGATCAAGTGAATAAATGATAGACAATCCTCTCGAGACAAAGGCAGAATATTTGTTTGGTTATGAAGTATTCGATGAGCAAATAATGTATTGCACATAGGTACGAAAGTTATCTCACGTTTTTCATGTATATTTAATTGCTTAAAGTTAAAACCAATGTATTTTGTAAGAAATTGTAAAATGTTTTCGATATAGTTTACTGTAGTCAACGTCTTTGTGTATGTTTCTTTACTATCAATAAATTGAGCTTCTGGGTTTCCATTTAAAAGCACAGGATGTTTACGTAAAAGTCCTTGTATCAGATTTCCATAGTGTTCACCAAAAAAATCAACCAAACTTTTTGGTACGGAAATACTGTATAAACGAAGGAAAGATTCAAGCTTTCGTTTGAGATCAAGAGTTAAGCTAAATCCTCGTTTAAAAAGATACGTTAGGCTTTCTTTATTGAGTAATGCTTTGGCTATATCGAGATTGCCTTGTGAACTATGTTCAAGGCTTAAATTCAAGGTACCCCGCAATTCTTCCATTCTTTCACGAATGGTCTCAAGTGATGAAAAATTAATTCTATGTGCAGAAATAAGCTTATTCGCGAGGTATAACAATTGTGTTTTAAGATTATTCAAGGCGGCAGCATCGTTAATTTCTGCGACAACGCGATCAAAGAACAATGTTTTTTTACCCGGTTCCCAAAATAGTGATGGCAGATACGAAATTGGTTCTTCTCGAATTTTTTCCATAAACGATTGATCATCTTCGGTTTTAGGCTTCACATAACTATAAATATCCTGGGCTTCATAGAAATCAAAGATTCCCAGATCTTCAAGTCGGGCTCGGCGAGCGCTATAGGCTGTTTCCTCAAGAACCGTTGGTAAAGTATACGCAATTGACTCAAAAAAATTGAGTGCCAATGCCCTATCTTCTTCGATAATTTTATAGGCAATTTTTTTGATTATCTCAAAATAGTTTTGTTTTGTTACTTCGATAACATACATATTATCTTCGGTATAAAAGAAATTGTGTAAAATTCTGATATCAAGTCCATCATTATTGCGATATATTCGAGTATGAAGTGTAAATATATATGATAGTATTTCGAGATCTAGAGCTTTCAAGATTTCCGTAAGTTTATCATCCGATGTATTTATAATCGAGTTAAGCCACTGATAGAGATGAGGAATATCAATTGTCTCTTTATCCCAACAATCAAGATCAAAAAAACCAATAATCTGCTCAGTACTTGCAAGGGCAAGTAAATCATGTGCTTCATCGAGCCCCATGGTTTTAATCGCATAAAATGCTGTTTGAACTGGCAATTTTTGGAATTCGGCTTGTGGATCAGCAGCATCAAAAATCTCATTAATTTTTTCTTGTGTTATAGTAATATTCTTCATAGCCTTGATTTATCTAACATAGGCGCTATTTTTTCGCAAGCCCCAAAAACGATCGCGTTCGGTAATAATAATTTTCTTTGACAATAGCTTATTTCTTTACTAAAAGATGATTTTGAAAATCATTTTCAATTAAAACTATGCAAGAAGAATTAACTATACTTGAACGTTACTTACGTGAAGAAAATTTAAAGACTACAAGCCAAAGAGAATTAATTCTAAAAGTATTTCTCAAAACAACGGAACATGTGAGCGCTGAAGAACTCTATGAACTAGTGAAAAAAGAAGATCCTTCTGTTGGTCTTTCAACCGTATTTCGGACGCTTAAAATATTCTATGAGGCAGGGCTTGCTCGAGAAGTTGATTTTGGTGATAAGATACTTCGCTATGAACATGAATATGGACGCGATCATCATGATCATCTCATCTGTACCAAGTGTGGTAGCTATATTGAGGCAATGGATCCCGAGATTGAACGTTTGCAAGATGAACTCTGTGCAAAATTTGGATTCCTGCCGGAACATCATCGATTAGAAATTTTTGGTCTTTGTAAAAAGTGTCGCCCCAATGAAACAAAAATTCAAAAGAAAGAAACAAATATGAACCTAGCCTTATTAAAACCAGGCGAAAATGGAATAATAAAAAAGATCGGATCAGTTGGTCCCTTGAAACGACGTCTCATGGACATGGGTATTCTAGTGGGCGAGAAAGTAAGCGTTATTAAAATTGCACCATTAGGAGATCCGATCGAAATAAAAGTAAAAAAATATAATCTTTCGCTTCGTAAAAGTGAAGCATGTGAGATTGCTGTTGAGGTAGTATAAATTGAACGAAAAAATATTAAAAATTGCAGTTGCCGGAAATCCTAATTCAGGAAAATCTACGCTCATCAATGCCATTGCCGGTACACGCATGCAAGTCGGCAATTGGGCAGGCGTTACGGTTGAAAAAAAAGTAGCGGAGCTTGTACATAAGGGAACAAAAATTGAGCTTGTTGATTTGCCGGGAACGTATAGTTTAAGCCCCTATAGCGAAGAAGAAATCATTGCACGTAATTTTCTCATTCATGAAAAACCAGATGTTATTATTGATGTTGTTGATGCAACAAATTTAGAGAGAAATCTCTATTTAACCGTCCAATTAATGGAATTGCAAATCCCCGTTGTCATGGCTTTGAATATTCATGATGAAGCATTAAAGAAGGGCTATACAATTGATGTCCCGCTTATGAGTGAGTTACTTGGGATTAAAGTTGTCCCTACTGTTTCAACAAAAAACAAAGGACTTATCGAACTCATTGATACCGCTCTTAATGCTCAAAAAAATGGAAAAAATTCTTTACCTAAAAAACTTGTCTATTCGGTTGATATTGAAAATGCGGCTGCCAATATTGAAAAACTTATTGTACGTGATCATCCTCATCTTACTGAAAAATATACGCTTCGATGGCTTGTCTATAAATTAATGGAGAGCGATTCGCTTGTACTTTCTGAAAATGGATTGAGTAATGAAAAATTAAAACTTGATCCATTTATACAACATCTCAAAAAAGCTCATGATGAGAATATTGAATCTATCATGACTGAGGCACGATATGCGCAGGCGAACGGCATAATTCATGAAGTTTTACAAGAACCCGAGATGGAACGACATGAAATAACAACAACTATAGATAAAATCGCATTAAATAAATATCTCGGCATTCCCCTTTTTTTATTTTCAATGTGGATTGTCTTTAAACTCACGTTTG
>CAZRKD010000156.1:1981-4271 GCA_964600515.1 uncultured bacterium | reverse complement strand
TTCACGAGGTAAGCTTCGGCCATATGTTAATTACACATTTGAGATTGTTGATATTCTTTATTCACAAAAAGGAGAAGTTCTGAAACCAAAAGATACAGTTGTATATTCGCATGCTCGATATCTTAAATTTAAATTGTCCAAGCTTCGTGAAAAATTCAAAGAAAATAAAACAGCACTTATTTTTGTAGGAAAACTACGAGGAAAAAATATTATTCTTAAATCGAGTGACATGGTTTTTGAAGTAGTATCAGATTCATTAAAAGACCCCGGGGAATTTGAGCAACTATTTTCTGAAAAAATAACTTCCATCAACCAATTAAAATCACGGTTTAAAATATTTAAAAACCAGGATAGTAAACAATGAAAAAAATAGTTTTGCTTGTGGGGATACTTTTACCATTATTTGTTTCGCAGAGTTTTGGATTTACACGACTCGATGATACCGATAATAAAGTTGTTCGTGGTGGGTATTGGGGTCTAACAATATTTGAAATATATATCGATTCAGATGGGTCAATTCCTGCTGTTTCTAATCCCGAAGCGGTTATTCAAACTTCATTTGATGAATGGAGCACGGTTGAAACGAGTTATATTGAATTTTCTATGAAGGGCAAGGCCACACGTGACGAGGCAGAAAAAGTAGGAAGTGCGATTCCGTTCTTTATTTATCTCGATACCGATGGTTCCATTACCGAAGATGAGACAGGCATTCAAGATGGCCAGGGAATTTTAGGAATGGCATTTCCTTATACTGAAGACAACTCGGGAACGGGTGAATATGTTGATTCGACTATAGTCCTTAATGGAGCAACGATTTCTAATGATGAAGAAATGAGAACAACGTTAACTCATGAGCTTGGCCATTTCTTTGGGCTTGATCATGCGAGCATCTTTGTCGATGGACTCTATGTTCCCATTCTCTATTCATGGCAAGATGATTCACAGGATAAACTTACCCAAGATGATATTGCGGGCTTAAGTACTATATACCCTTCGAGTAAATTTACTGAAAACTATGGAGCTATACAGGGAACCGTAAATTTTGCCGATGGAGCACCTGCCTTTGGTGCTGATATCGTTGCGTTTAGTGCCGAGACACTCTTACCCATTGTGAGTGCTACGGTTGGATTTCCTAACTGTTTTGGCGATGACTTTGTTCAAAGCCCTGCTGGTTTTTTACTCACCGGCCTTCCCGAAGGGCAATATTATCTTAAAACCCAAAGCTATCCTGTCTTTGGAGGACTTTCCGGTGGTGGAGTTTTTCTCATTGAAGATGAAGGTATTGCAGAAAGTGGTTCAGGTGTTGGAGCTGGTGATTTTGTAAATTTTGTAACAGGCTTTCCAACGCGCTATTATCCCAATAAAACAAATATGAGTACGGGAACGCTCGTTTCAATCAAAAAGGGCAAGGTAACACAAGATGTTGCGATTAGCGTTCCATTTACGAATAACCCCAGTGCTGTATTTACTCTCTATCATGAGAATCCGACTGATTTAGAAGTTATTATAGTAATCGGTGCAAATACCAATGACTTTGATTTTTCAAAGACTATAGCTGTCTCTGACGAAGACGGAGATCATATTATTTCACAGGAAGTGGATTTGAAAGATGCAAAATCTCTTCTCCCCCCCTCAAGTTCAAAAAAAGTTTTTCTCCTCACTCGAGATGGAGAAAGTAATAATTTGAATGGAGCGCTTCTCAATTTTTCCGTGTATCTTGATAAAAAGCTCTACGTTTCAAAAGTCACATCGGGTAATTCATTTATTGGCTTTACTAATAAAAATATTTACAATTCAAATTCAATTGATGGCTCAAAGACAATTTCTACTGAAAAGTTTAGTTCTAATATCAGCTTTGATGCCATTTGTGTGAGTGAAAAAGGAGTAGTCGATAAAGATGGAATATTTACGCCTGAGAGTAGTACTGTAACGACTGATAGCGATAGTTCCTCGAGTGATGATTCATCCGATTCAGATGGAGGAGGATGTTTACTGAATGCGGGAAATGCGAATACACTCTTTAGTCTCTTCGTATTATTGATAGCACTTGTAAGTTTGAGATTTTCATTTCGAAGGCAGTAAAAAATGAGAACAATTTTAGTCATTGATCATGATCGTCTATTTGTTAATCGAATAAAAAATATTCTTCGAGATGAATCAGTTTCAGTATTCGATAATGGAAAAGATGCTTTAGACTTTTTACATAAAACTAGAAGTGATCTCATAATAATAAGTGCTGAGCTCAATGGATTCAATGGCTATCTTCTCTGTAAACAGATCAAAGAAAATC
>CAZRKD010000156.1:0-1881 GCA_964600515.1 uncultured bacterium | reverse complement strand
GCTGAGCTCAATGGATTCAATGGCTATCTTCTCTGTAAACAGATCAAAGAAAATCCTCAGATAGGAGCTATCCCTCTTTTGATTGTCTCCGGAGCGAAAGATGCAAGAAGCACATTCGAAAAGCATCGGCAATTAAAATTTCATTCAGATGCGTATGGAGAAAAGAATGTATCGAGTGAAGAATTAAATAAAATAATTCATTCATTACTACCTCATTCAGAAAATCCAAAAGCCGAAGACGCGCAGAAGCCATCACAAAAAAATATCGAAAATGAACTCATAAAACAAAAGGCAGTCAATGAACTTCTCATTAAAGAACTCAATGAGTATCGAGAGGAATGTAATTTCTTACGAAAGAAAGTTGCGCGCGTTGATGAACAGTTAGATACGTATAGCCCAAAGCGATCGATTATGCGATTTCGTGATCATTTCAAATCCCATGACGATGTGTTTTTGCAGCTCGAAAAAAAAGATCGAGAGATACAGAATCTCTTTGATACCGTAAGCTCTTTACGAGATGAAATTAAAGAATTAGAAAAAAAATATAAAAATGAAATGGAAATTGTAGAAAAAGACTACAAAAAGAAGTTAGAGGCAGCAGAAGAGATCAATAAAAAACTTCAAAAAGCATCAATGGATTTTTTTGAAACGATCAATACTATTAAGAAGTAACTTCGACTTTTTCTTTTGCGTGTTTATCAATCAATTTTTGCGCAAGATGCGTGGGCATCTCTTCGTTGTGTGAAAAACTTGCCGTATAAAATCCTTTGCCACTCGTCATTGACGTGAGATCATTGATGTAGGTCAAAATTTCTGCTTGAGGAATTTTGGCTTTGATGATCTGATTTTTTCCTCTCGTCTCAACTCCCAAAACTTTACCTCGCCGAGAGTTTATATCGCCCATAACATCGCCTGTGTATTCTTCGGGAATTGTAACTTCGATGTTCATTATAGGCTCGAGTAAACAAGGCTTTGCTTCGAGAAAAATTTTTTTAAATCCAAGAGATCCCGCAATTCTAAATGCCATTTCTGATGAATCAACATCATGATATGAGCCATCATAAAGACCCACTCGTACATCAACGATAGGGTAGCCGGCGATAATTCCTCCCATCATCGCATCGATAATGCCTTTTTCGACTGCAGGAATATATTGGCGTGGAATTGCGCCTCCGACGATCTTATTTACAAATTCAAATCCTTTACCGTGAGGTAATGGCTCAATTTCAAGCCACGTATCTCCATATTGGCCTTTTCCGCCGGATTGACGTTTATATTTGCCTTGGCCTTTTGCTTTGCCTCTAATTGTTTCTTTATAGGAAACTTGTGGAGAATGAAGCTCAAGTGCTACTCCAAATTTTCGTTTAATTTTTTCTAATGTCACTTCAAGATGGAGTTGCCCCATGCCGGTGAGAATGAGCTCATGCCCTGATGTGCCTCGATTAATTGAAAGCGATGTATCTTCCTCGACGATTTTATGAAGTGCGGTACTCATTTTATCTTCATCTGCTTTAGTCTTTGCCTGGGCTGCATAACTAATGAGCCCTGGAAGAAGCTTGATAGGTATAATTTTGATATCTTCTTTTTCACTCGTCAATGTATCAAAAGTATGAGTATCTTTAAGTTTTGGAAGTGCAACAATATCACCCGTGCATGCAACTTTTGTAATCTCATGCTTTTTCCCAAACATATGGAGCATGTTTCCTATCCGTTCTTTGGTATTTTTGACGGTATTCACAAGATGTGTATCGCTCGATAGTGTCCCGCTAAAAATTCGTGCCAATGTAAGATTTCCCGCAAAGGGATCAATGATTGTTTTAAAAACATAGGCAACAAGATGTGAATTTGATGGATCAATAGTAATTGTATCATTTGTATAAT
>CAZRKD010000155.1:0-4276 GCA_964600515.1 uncultured bacterium | reverse complement strand
CGGGAACAGGTAAAACGCTTCTGGCGCTTGCCGCAGGACTTTATAAGACGATTGATGAGGGATACTACCACCGGCTTCTCGTCTCCCGTCCCATTTTTCCGATGGGGAAAGATATTGGATATCTTCCCGGTGATCTTGAAGAAAAGTTAAAACCATGGATGCAGCCAATATTTGATAACATGGAATTACTTTTATCTACTACTGAAGATCGAACAAAGCGAATTAAAAAGGGCTATCATGAACTTATTGAATTAGGAATGGTTGAAATCGAAGCACTTACCTATATTCGTGGAAGAAGTATTCCTAACCAATTTTTAATCATTGATGAAGCCCAAAATCTTACACCTCATGAAATAAAAACAATTATTACTCGAGTTGGAGAAGGCACTAAAATCGTCTTTACCGGCGATCCCTATCAAATCGATAATCCCTATGTTGATTCACTCAGTAATGGTTTAAGTTATATCGTTGAACGATTTAAAGAAGAAGAAATTGCTGCGCATATAAATCTTATTAAAGGCGAGCGATCACTCTTAGCTGAGAAGGCAGCAAAGATATTGTAATAGCGTATAGTGAAGAATCAAAGAATTTCTTTCTCTACTATACGCTATACGCTATTCGCTATTATGACTTTTGAAACAAAACGAGATATTTTAAAACACTCCTCTATAGTAGCAATCATCACGTTTATCAGTCGCATTACCGGCGTCTTACGAGAATTAGCAAAAGCTATTTTTTTAGGCACGGGAATTGGCGCGGATGCTTTTACGATTGCATATATGATTCCTAATCTTTTACGACGGCTTGTTGCTGAAGGAGCAATGAGTGCTGCTTTTATTCCGGTCCTTTCCGATTATTTAAAAAAAGACAAACAAAAAGAGCTCTATGATTTTTTGAGTAATTTTTTTGGTTTTATATCTTTTGTGGTTACAATCATAACTGTTATCGGAATTCTTGCTGCACCGATTTATGTAAAATATATATTTGCTGTTGGATTTAATGAAATTCCCGGGAAAGTCGAACTTACCACGACACTTACTCAAATCATGTTTATCTATATTTTTTTCATTTCAATCGCCGCATTTTTTCAAGGAATATTAAATGCACATAGAGTTTTTAGTATTCCAGCGGCAACACCAATTCTTCTTAATATAACGGTCATTCTATTTGCCTATTTTTTCTCTCGTTATTTTAGTGAGCCAAGCTATGCATTTTCTATAGGTGTTGTTTGTGGAGGAATGCTCCAAGTTATTGTTCAAATTCCATGGGTACTGAAACTTGGTTTATTAAAAAAACCAAAAATTTCATGGAGGCATCCTGGGGTAAGTAAAGCTATACGGCTTCTTATACCGGGCATTTTTGGAATTAGTGTGTATCAAATTAATGTTGCTGCATCTGAGATTATTGCAACAACACTTGCCGCTGGCTCAGTTGCATCACTCCAATACTCAATGCGATTAGTTGAGTTAACACTTGGGATTTTTGTCATATCAATCGCAACCGTTATTTTGCCCATTTTTTCGAGGCAAGCGAGTGCGGGACAAATTCCTGAACTCAAAGATACGCTGCGCTTTTCACTGAGACTCATCGCCTTTATAGGAATTCCTGCGACCGTTGGATTACTGATCCTTTCTCGTGAGATTGTAGCATCAGTATATATGTATGGAAAATTTGATATGCGATCACTTGAACTAACAACATTTGCCTTGCAATTTCACGCGCTCGGGCTTTTTTTCATTGGCGCATCACGCATGCTTATCCAACCATTTTATTCATTACACGACACCAAAACACCGGTGGTAATTTCTTTTTATATAATGATAGCAAATATTATTTTATGTTTTGTATTAGCCTATTTTCTTGATAACGGTGGAATAGCACTCGCCAGTAGCATTTCAAGCTTACTTCAGTTTATTTTACTTCTTTTTGCTCTCCGAAAAAAGATTGGATTATTAGGGTTACGCTCGCTCATTTCACCCTTTATAAAAATAACATTCGCATCACTCGCCATGGGCGGCATATGTTTTATAATCCATATATCACTTGCGTTGGAGAAATTTTCATCTATACTGCAGCGTCTATTGTATATGAGTGGAATATTAATGATAGCATTCGCAAGCTATTTACTGTTTTCGTATATTTTCCGATCGCACGAAATAAAAGAAATCGTGGCGTTAATTCGGACAAAATTTACTCCTATTTAACATGAAGAATATTCGAAATTTTTCAATTATAGCCCATATCGATCATGGGAAATCGACACTTGCTGATCGCTTTTTAGAGATAACTGGTCTAACGAACGAGCGAACAAAAAAAGAACAGTTTCTCGATAAAATGGATCTTGAGCGCGAACGAGGAATTACGATCAAAGCGCAAACCGTTCGCCTACCGTATAAGAAAGATGGGAAAGATTATATCCTAAATCTCATTGATACGCCAGGACATGTGGATTTTAGCTATGAAGTTTCTCGAAGCCTCAAAGCCTGTGAAGGTGTCATTCTTGTCGTCGATGCGACTCAAGGAGTTGAAGCTCAAACACTGGCAAATCTCTATATGGCTGTTGAAAATGGTTTAGCCATCATTCCCGTAATCAACAAAATCGATCTTCCAAACTCAGATCCCGAAAAAGTTAAAGGCGAAATTGTTGAAGTTACGGGATGTACTCATGATGAAATTCTCGAAGTCAGTGCAAAAACAGGGAAGGGCATGGATGCAATATTTCATCGCATTATCGATGTGATTCTTCCACCCAAAGGCATAGCAGAAAATGAACTCAAAGCTCTTATTTTTGATAGCTGGTTTGATGAATATCAGGGAGGCGTAGCTTTAATTCGAGTTTTTGAAGGCTCAATCGAAAAAGGCCAAAAGCTCTATTTCATGCATCATGGAAAAACGTATGAGGCTTTAGAAATTGGTTATTTTTCACCAGAAGCAATTGAAACCAATAAATTAGAAGCTGGCGAAGTAGGGTATTTAATTGCGGGAATAAAAAATATTCGAGATATAAAAATTGGCGATACGGTTACTGATTTTAAAAGAAAAACACCGCAGGCTTTACCTGGATTTAAAGAACTAAAGCCAATGGTTTTTAGTTCAATATTTCCGGTTGATTCAAATAAATATGAAGACCTCTGTGAAGCAATTGAAAAACTTTCAATTAATGATTCGTCTTTTACGTATGAAAAGGAAACGTCGACTGCGTTAGGCTTTGGTTTCCGTGTCGGCTATTTAGGAATTCTTCATATGGAAATTGTTCGTGAACGACTCGAACGCGAATATAATCTTGATCTCATTATTACTGCTCCTGCGGTTATTTATCGAGTTATTCTGCTTAATGGAAAAACAATTGAAATAGACAATCCAGCGAAGCTTCCCGATGTGCAAAATATTGCAAAAATAGAAGAACCCCGTTACAACGTTACGATTCATACGCCATCTGAATTTGTAGGAGGCATATTAAAACTCTGCGAAGAACGCCGAGGGGCTCAGCAATCAATGAGTTATCTTTCTTCAAATCGAGTCATTATCGAATATCATTTGCCGATGAACGAAATCATTATGGAATTCTATGATAAATTAAAAACAATCTCGCGTGGCTATGCGACTATGGATTATGAGTTTCTCGAATTCAAAGAGGATAAACTTGTTAAACTCGATATTATGATTAACGGTACTCCTGTCGATGCATTGTCAGCAATCGTGCATAAAGATAAAGCCTACTACAAAGGCCGTGAATTAACGAGGCGAATGCGCGAAGTTATTCCACGCCAAATGTTTGAAGTAATTATTCAATCAAAAATTGGATCAAAAGTCATTTCGCGCGACACCGTCAAACCCTTCCGAAAAAACGTTACCGCAAAATGCTACGGCGGCGATATCAGCCGCAAACGCAAACTTCTTGAAAAACAAAAAGAAGGCAAAAAACGCATGAAAAACATCGGCAATGTTGAAATCCCACAAGAAGCTTTTTTAGAGATATTGAAGATTGATTAGATTATTACTATATCGACAATGTAATACCTTATTGTAAAGATAGTAACATATACTTCGACAAACTATCATTGTTTATTTTTAATCCACCAATCTCTAAATGCTTTGATACGAGGAAGGGATTCTTTATCTTTTATTCTTCCTGTAGCCTCTTTGCTCTTGATTATGTCATCGATATGACATACGCGCAGGTCTTCAATCTCTAAAGATCTTTTATAAGCTTCTTCAAAGGTTTCAATTCCATCAGGTGCAACATACTGAGGACCTATATGCTTTTTTACTTCTT